>JAYTUF010000908.1:0-13323 GCA_043744755.1 Anatilimnocola sp. | reverse complement strand
GCTTCCCAGCGCTTGTCCGGATTGCGAAACGGCACGCGATACTTGAGCACAATGCCGGTGACGCCGCGGGCCGCGAAGAACTCGGCGCATTCGGTTCCTTCGTGATCGTAGGCCAGAATGTTGTGCCCGCCGCCGGGGCAGATGATCAGCGCGCAACCCGTTCGCTTGTCGGCAGCCGGCTCAAAGACCGTGATCTGCGGGGTCGAGACATTCGTCAACTTGATGATCTTCCGATCACCCACGGGCTTATCCGTGGCCTTGTTCACATCCTGCTCCGGCGGCAGCTCCTTCACCTCTCCCGGCGCCTTGCCCGGCCAAATGTTAATGCCCACCGGATCGGCGGCGGATAGCCAAGAGGCGCAACACAACGACAGTCCGAATACGAGACCGCAACCGAGTGATAATTGAACCTTCATCTTTAACTCCTAGCGAAAAAACAACTCACAACTACTCAGCCGGGACGGACAAGTCAACGCAGACGATTTCACGGCTGCCGCGGATGAAGAGCCGTTTGCCGACGATTGCCGGATGCGACAGCAGGCCGGCTTCATCGTCAAACACTTTCTGCCGGCCGAGCAATTTGAACTTGTCGGCCTGGGGATCGATCAGTAGCAGTTCCCCGGAACCGGTCGAAATCAAAAGCTTGTCGGACGAGGCGATCAAACTGGCGTGTTCGCGAAAGGCTTCGTCCTCGGCTTCAAATACAGGCTTCAGTGAGTGTCGTAGATCGAGCGAAACAAGTCGGTGCGAGACGCAAAACACGCGCTGGCCGATAATCACGGGCGTTTGCGTATCGGGCTTCAAGTCCTCAAATCGCGCCAGAGGCTTCGGCACGATTTGGCCCTGATTATCAAAATCATACAGCCGCGCGCCATCACTTTCGGTGACGACTAGCAGTCGGCCGTTGTCGATGATGGGTGTCGGAACATTGAAGTCGTGGTCGGAAACAGCGTCGAGCGTCCAGAGCCGTTTGCCGGTCGCGGGGTCCCAGCCGCCTAGCGTTGTCTTGTCATGACCCACGATTTGCAATTTGCCACCGAGTTTCCCGGCGATCAATGAGCCATACGATGCAGGTCTGCCGGGCGCTGTCCACAGAGTCTTGCCCGTGGCAGGATCGAGCGCGACGAGCGACGCTGCGGGACCGCGAGGATTGAGAATGAGTCTGCCGCTGACAATGAGTGGCGACCCGCACATGCCCCACGGCATCTCTTCCGTGACGCCAAACTCGGTGCGGGCGTTGCGCTGCCAGAGTTGCTGACCACTATCGAGACTCACGCAGCAAACGTGGCCGTGCGCGCCGACCAGGATGACGCGATTGCCGTCAATCAGCGGCGTGGCCCGCGGCGAATTGCCATAGTCAAGCCGCCCCGCGGCTGGATACCGCACCGCCCAGCGAGACTCGCCGGTTGCGGCGTCCAGGCAGCGCCAGACATCGATGGTGTCGTTCAGTTCTCGATCCGCCACCAGCACATACCTGCTGGTGGCAGCGATTCCGGCCAGGGCGATTTCCTGCAGCGGCGTGCGCCAAACAATCTTAGGCTTCGCCCCGAGTCGCTCGGGCAGCCATGCGACGTGACCATCACGCCGAGCGCCCCGCCAGCCGCTCCAAGCGACGGGTTCCGGCTCAGTTGCTAGGGAGTTTTTTTTTGAGCAGCCAGTTGCACGAATCCGAGTTTCGTCTCCATGACTTTAAGCAATTCCGGCCTAGAGGTCATCTTGAGCAAGGCTGCTTCAATGGCCCGCTGCTCTTCGGCGGGGAGCGAATCCGAGACAAAGGCTTCGATGAAGGGAACCGGCGCGGTCGTGCCGACCACGCGCAGATCCCCCTTTTTGATCGTGCCGCAACCTTCCAGCAACGGCGCTGCATAGCTGGAGATAACCGTGGCAGCCCGCACGCCGGGACCTAGTTCCAAGATCTTCGTGGCACCATCGCTGCACGCCTGGCAAGTTTCTGGCTTGCCGATGGGGAGCACCACCTTACTCGCTTGAAGGGCCGTCATGGCGGCCGCATACTTCTCGTCACTTTCGGCAGCACCGAAAATGATGCGATAGTCCTTTAGATCAGCCAGCTTCGCCGCGGGGTCGGTCGAGGGGACGACGAACAGGCCGGTCATCATCGTCTGCCCATCTTTGCCGGAAAGGGCCAGACGCGGCGACATTTGCAAGCCAGCTTTGTTTACATCAGCCAACACGACCGAGTGCTTGCCGATCACGATGTCGGCGCGACCTGTGGTTTCCTTGAGCGCGACTTTCAGCGATTCGTTGAAGACAATTTTCACGTTGCGACCGAGTTCTGAGCTCAAGAGCTTGGCCAGTTGCTCATAATCTCGCTGGGCATAGCCTTCGACGCACGGACATGAGAGCGGCTTGGAAAGCGGATCCATGACGACCAGCGTGTAACCGCCATCGCTCTGAACCGCAGCGGGTTTCTCTTCCGCCTGCAAAAGACCAGCAGCCAGAATTATCAAACTGCAGATTGAAATGTAATAACAGGCTTTCATCGCATCCACCATGAAGTTGAGTGTGACCATTGACTCGGTACAGCGTCTACTCAGCCGCCGCCTGTTTCTTCAGAATGATGATTTGCGATCCAGGCAAGTCGCAGAAGTACACCGTTTCACCATTCGGCGAAGCAGCCACCGCGACGTTCTTGCAGCCGCCGGTCAGCTTTGCGACACCTACCAGCGCCACGAACTCACCCTTGCTATTGAACTTCTTGATAATCCCTTCCGACTCGGCGGTATACACGTCGCCGTTCGTCATGACGCGGCAATTCATGGGGTTGCAGCAGCCCGCGAAGCACTCGCCCACACTTTCGCGATCCCGCTTGCCGAACGACGTAACCAGCGTGCCGCTGAGATCGAATTGCCCCACGCGATGGCGCGTATTCTCCGCGACGTACAACTTGTCGCCGTGCGCTTGCACATCCATCTGGCCGCAGCAGCCGCTCAGCTTCGACATCACTTGCGAGGGATTCTTAAAATCGAGATCCATCTTCCAAACGGCATAGCCATATCCCTTTTGCTCACCCGCGGCAATGAAGACGTGCTTCTCGGTGGCTGAAATGCTATTGATGATTCGCAGCCGGCTGGTGAGACTGGCCATCACCTTATCAACGGATTCGGTTTGGCCGGCCAGTTGGTCGTACAATTTCAAGTTGATTTCAAAAGACGCCAATTGCTGCTTTTCCAGGTCGGTCAGCTTGTCTTCACCCTTATCTCGCAGTTGCTTGGCTTGTTCGGTAAAGGCCTTCTTGGCTGCTTCAATCGAATCCTTGCGAGCCTGGGTCTGAGCTTCGGCCGCTTCTCGCAGCTTGGCCTGATCCTTGAGCACTTCCGCGATATGCGGCACGTCGGCTTGGGCCAGCAATTTGCCGGCGGCGGAATAACGAGCCACCTTGCCATCGCCGGCGACATAGACGGCACCATCGGGACCGACGCTGATTGACTGCGCGATGAATTCGAGCGGCCACTTGGCTTGTTCGTTCCCATCACTGTCGAAGACGCGGACCTCGGCGACAGAAGGAGTACCCGGGATCGGACCGCCGTAGCGGGAGCGACTCACCAAGGCCACCACCTTGCCGTCCGGCGTGGCCGCCAACGTTTGCAGGGACGTGCCATTTTCGCCTTTGACGCTGACGGTCTTGCTTTGGGCGTGCGTCGCCTCATCGGCAGCACTTAGGCTGGCCAGATTGCACAATCCATAACCAAACACGACTCCCAACAGGAATAGACTCCGCGACATCACCCGTCTCCCATATGAAAGTGCGTCCCATTGTTTCGAGATGAAACGGCCTGCGCGGTTTCGATCTGCGAGCTGACATTGTTGCATTAGTCTAGTGCCGGGGAAAGATACTTTGTTCACGCCGTTGGGGGATTATCTTCCTCCTGGCTTCGGAGCGGAAAGTCAACTGCCCCGTGACCTACACTTCCCCAGGAGAACTTCCGTCCTCATCGCAGGCCTGCCGTTTATGTCGATTGCAGCGAATTCACTGACCACAGCCGATTTCAGCCTGCGGAACCGCCGGGTGCTGCTGGCGCCAATCTGCCTGTGCCTGGTGGCGGGGCTGCATCTGTGGCGGGTAAACGCTGCGGGGCAAACGCCGTGGAAGGGGGGCGGGTTTGGTATGTTCTCGACGATTGACGGGGAAAATGCCCGCTTTGTTCGAGCTAATCTTGAGACCAAGGATGGATCTTTGCCGATCGAGATTCCCAGCGAGCTCAACAAGAAGATCGCCGAACTGCGGGCCGCGCCGAATCAGCAGGGCTTGCAAGAGCTAGCCCAGAGATTGGCCAATCGCGATTGGATCGATCCGCAGCTCGCACAGCAACGACGAGCCGCAAATATGAAAATCGAACCGGCCGGTGTTCCGCTCACCGGCGAGCGACTTCGCGCGCTGCGGAATGCTCCTTTGGTCCGCACAGCGGATCCAACTTATGAAGGCACCGTGGTCGCAATGAAGAAAGGCGAACACTTGCGCTATGCAATAGCGTGGCGCGCTGTTCGCGTTGAGTTGTGGAAGTATGAGATGCCCGCGGGAACCTCCAACCTGCAAGCCAAACTGCTGTTCACAGCTAGTACTAGCCCGGAGGCGAAACCATGATCGCCATCACGCCGCCTACGTTTCCCAAATCCGAACGCAGCACCGCGGGCAACACCCGCTGGCAGCAGCTCGATCCGCTGGTGATCTTGCCCCCGCTGACAGTGCTGCACCTGCTCGTCCATGCCCCGCAGGCCTGGTATTTAAGCGTCGTGCTCGTGCCGTTGTTTGCTCTCGGGCTGATCTTTCGCCGCTGGTTGCTCGCGCCGGCCTTTTGGTATGTCACGGCAATGTTGCTGGGGACGACCATTTATTTCAACTGGGAATCGTCCGACAATCACAAGTATCTATTCGTCTACTGGTGCCTCGCACTCTGCGCTGCATTCTCGTTGCCGCGACCGCAATGGGGTGAAACGCTGGCCCGCACCAGCCGGCTGCTGATCGCGCTCTGTATGATTTTGGCCACTGGCTGGAAGCTCGCGACACCCGATTATCTCGACGGCCGCTTCTTCACGTTCGAACTGCTGGCCGACGAGCGGTTCGCGTATTTCACGTCGTGGACGTCGGGCGTGCCGTTAGAAACGCTGGAAACCAATCGTGAGCTGCGCGACTTGCTGATGAGCAATGAAAGCGGCGCACCAATAAAAACTGTTGAACTCTCGGGCGCCAACAGCATCGCACCGCTGGCTATGTTCCTCACCTGGTGGACGGTGCTGATCGAAGGCCTGCTCGGCGTCCTCTTCTTCCTGCCCGCGAGCAAGTGGGCTAATACTACGCGTAACGGACTATTGATCTTGTTCGCCGTCACCACTTACAGCGTCGCCCCCGTTCGCGGTTTCGGCTGGATGTTGATGCTGCTTGGACTGGCTCAGTGTAATCACGAAGAGCGCCGCTACCGCTGGGGCTATCTCGCGGCTTTATTGATCATTCAAGCCTATACGATTCCCTTGGGAACAATCCTCAGCCTCGTAACCGGGTAGCAGCGCGTTAGCAAGGAAGTGCCGCGAATAGGCCTTCCCCTTGCAGCGTGTTGCCCCGCCTATCGCAACAACGAACTGAGTTGTTCGCCGAGTAGCCAGTCTTCACCAGCAAGATCATCGGCTGCGGCATTGCCGGATGTGCTCGCTGAATTGCCGCTGGTGGCATCCTTCGCCGTCAGCAGCAAATCAAGCGCATCGACAAGCAGCAACAATTCCATCCTTGAATTCCGCGTGGCAGAAAAGACTTCATCGACCGACTCGAGAGACGATGAGCCACCTTGGCTCAGGCCGTTTAACGAGAACGACGAAGCGAGCGGAGCAAGACTGAAGAACGAATCGTTGTTAATATTGGCAGCGCTGGAACGAGTCGCTGCGAGCGTACTCCCCGCGGCCGCTGCGCCGCTAACATCGGGCAGGTCGCCGATCCTCTCGATGCGGATCGCATCGGCCACCACGCGGTCGTTCGCGCTGTTGTTCAATGTGATTCGGATCGTGTTGCCGGTGATCGAGAATGTTCCCAGGTTGCTCCAAGCTGTGCCGCCCCAAGTCAGGCCACTCGAAGCTCTTTCTTGATTGACCAGCACCGTGCCCAGCGCGGTGTCGCCATCGTGAATGGTGAACGGAGCATTGGTGGCATAGAGGATGCTCCCCGTCCAACTGGCATGGATGCGGTATTGCCCCGGCGGCATGTCGTTGAACGTCCACGTGGCGGTCGTTGTGCCGGTTCCTTTCAGGGCCGTTTGTATATCCGTCTCCCGGCCGATGCCGACGTAACGAGTCCAGGCGCCGGTGGTAGTAAAGCCCACGGAGCCGTTGTCGATGGCGCGAATGATCGGCGCCGGCGTGGCGGTGCCGGTGAGATGGAGCTCGAAGGCGCTTTCATCAGCATCGTTCGAGGCGAGTGTCAGCAGCTGGCTCACATCGCCAATCGAGGTGGGCGTGTAACGCAGCGTGAGCGTTGTCGATTGACCCGCGAGCAACGAAGTGCTCACGAGATTGGTGACGATCGTGAATCCGGCCGGCATCTGCGCCGCGGTCGGTCGAATGAGCGTGAGCGTGGCATTTCCCGTGTTCTTGATCGTGATCACGCGGTTCACAAACTGGCCCACCTGCAGGCTGCCGAAGCTGATCACGCCGCCGGATTGAACCACCGTCGTGCCGACATTCACGTTGATCTCTGGCACCGGCCCCGAAGTATTCCCGCCTCCGCCGCCCGTGCTGCCCACAGGCGCAGTACCCGTCAGCGTGTATTGCCCCACGTTGCCATAGCCGCCCGAACTGCGGACGACGACGAAATAGGTGCCGGATGTCAGCGACGAAGACAACGAGGCACTGAGCGTCGTGGTCGGATTGGCTGTGACGAGCAGCGTGCCGCTCGCGTTGCGAAGTTCCAGCACGCTATCAAGATTCGCGCCGACCTGGGCGACGTTCAACGTCAAGTTCAGCGCGCCGCCGGTCGTTGTGAACGAGAACCAATCCTGGTCTGTGTTCGTGCTAATCCGCCCGGCAATGTTCACGCTGTTGGCAGTCGCGGAAAGTGCTGTAGCCAAGGCCTGCGTACTGCCGAAGTCGTCGGTGCGATAGCCAAAGCCATTCGCTGTGCCGGCGAGCAGGGCCATATCGTCTTGAAAGCTGGCGGGCCCTTCGTTGTCCGTGCCGTTATGCCAAGTGGTCCGCTGCGAGTAATAGCCCACGCCCATGATCGGGGCCCAGGCAGCGGTTCCTTCGTAGTATTCATCGACCAGCGTGTTCCCGCTCCACAAGCTCTGATGCAGCAAGCCGAACAAGTGCCCCGCCTCGTGCGAAGCGGCCTCGGCCACATAGCGGGCGTTGCCATTGCCCAGGGCGTCTTCAAACACATAACCCACGTTGGGAGCGCCGTTATAGAACCCGCCGATATAGGCGACGCCCCCCGCGCCTTGACCGAACCAATCGGAGTAATTCCCGCCAATCGCGATCCGCGCGACGACGCGGTCAGCGGAGCTCCCCGGATCAATGGTCGTCACATCGATGTTGAACGGCGCATAGTCCTCGGCCACGCGAGCCCAGATTTCTTGAATCGAAGCGAGCTCGCCGGTGCTGAAGGTGGTGCGGTCGCCATCCTGATCGTAAACGGGCGTGATGACATTCGTGTAACTGCCCCACGACGCTTGCGTATGGCCATTAAAATCGAGAAACAGCTTGGCCGTCGCACCGGAGTTGCTGCTCAGCGCGGGAATCGAACTCAGCGGATTCGACGCTGCGGGCCCACTCGTGGTGGAAGACGCCACGGTCGCCGCGGCGGCAATCTCATTCAATCCCTGTCCCGTGCAGATCGAACAGTTGCAAACGCCGCCGTGGCTAAGCAGATTCTGCCAATCCTCGCCCGGCGTGGCCGTCATCAAGTTCCGCGGCTCCAGCGTTTCGAGCTGCGGCTTGCACCGCTGGGCATCGTCGGCCCGCCGGTTGTGCTCCGGCAAGAGTGAAACGAAAGTGGAAACGCGGCGGCAAGCGAAATCGCGCAGCATGAATGCAGCCTTGCAGAAGAGCAGTTGAAGAAGCCATCTGAAAGCTACGTCGAAATCGGGCGAGGTCAAATGAGCGTCGCCTTTCACTCCGCGAAAGCACATCCGCTCAGGGAGCAATCAGGCAGGCCACAACGCATAATCGCTACGTCCGTTATTTTCCCACTGCTATTTCCAATAGCTCAGTCAGGCGCTGAGTCACCCGCGCGGTTCGCGAGCAGATCGCGCTCGCTCGACTCTCATTAGTTTCTGCAAAAAGTCGGGCAGGTAACTATCGCCCGTGGCAGGAGTGGATTGCTTGCGCTTCGTTGCCCGCTCTTGCTCTTCGGCGGTTCGCAGCGCGATGTACGAACCGCTGTGCAGCCGATCTTCCTTCCCTTCACCCGCGCGGATGATGATGGCCGATTCGTTGAGCAAGTGCTTATCCAGCACGTTGATGCCGTAACAACGCGTCTGGCACAGACCGCAGCCGACGCACTTCTGGGCGATCACCACAGGCGCGACGTCGTTGGATAGTTGAGCGCGGTCGCCTCGAACCATTCTGGCGGAGTGCGGCCAACTTCTCCGATCAGCGCGTCGAGTTGCGAGCGCGAACCACTCATGGCCGGACGCGTGTTGGGATTGCTCGTGCCGGCAGGCGTTGGCCCGGAAGATTTGATCGCCGGCCCTTTCGCCGGGGCAGCGCCTTTCTCGTTGATCACGGTTCGGGTGCCATCCGCGGTGGTGATGGCATGCGCTCGCTACGTCGGGTGATTATGAAACGTTGTTTTCGGCCGACTTCGCCCGCAATCACATTTTCGATCCGCGCACCGGCAGTTCGCCAACCGAGCTCGCCAGCGTGAGCATTGTCGCCCCCACCGGCTTGCAAGCCGACGCGCTCAGCACGGCAGCGATGGTGCTGGGCAAGGATCGGACGCTGGCACTAAAGCCAGCGCACGATCGAGCGCGAAGCCCTGGGCAATACCGTTGAGCGTGATGGCTTCGGCGGGATTATTCAAGCGGATGACTTGCTCGCTGACTTTCACTTGTCGCCAATCGATCTTATTACGGGCGATTGTAAATTCCGATTCAGTCGGCAGAGTTGCTTTCCGTTTCGCGGCAGCGTACACGTCCCACAGCGGTTGCACCGTAATGTCAAACGCACCATTCGTCTCGCGCGCGGTTTGCTCCGCGGTTTGCAACACCGTGAGCAGATAGGGATGCGGCTGCGCAAGGACGCGCTCGCGATTGAGTTCACTCAACTGGCTATCAGGCCGATAGAGACTCATCGTCTGCTCGACGGTTTCGATCTCGGCAAAGGCGGCATCCAGCGCGCGGTTGGCGGCAATTTCAGACAGGCCGGCGACGCTCAGCGAAACATCGGTGCCCAGCGCCCATGAGGTGCGCGTCACGGTTCGGGGTTGCCGGCGACCGGCTAACCAGGGGAGACAACTCAATCCCACGCCGCTGGCTGCGAGCAGGAGAAACTTTCGACGATCAATGGGCATCTGCGCTCTTCCTGTATAAAAGCCCCAGCGGAAAGTTCTCCACAGTAGGCGGCATTCTATTCATCGGCAGCGATGAATGCGCCGAAGTTGCGCTCGAAATCAATCCGATTTCGCAGGTGTAATAGGGCGGCGGGTGAGTGTTAGCGAACATATGCGATCTCAATCCAACATCGGCGCGACCGCGGTCCCAATTCCCGTCGCGCCATAACCATTACCGCAATAAAAGAGACGGAGATTGTTGTCTTCTGGAATGACGTTGGGGTACTCCGTCATCTTGGCTTCCCAGCCTTTACCCCGCGGCGGCAGCGCGAGGTTCTCACCCGGTGCGCCACGCTGCCACGTCAAACCATCGTCGCTGACGGCTTCGCAAATGCTGTACGCGCCGAACTTCGTACCGATGCCGGCATAAATCGCCCGCCAGCCTGTTTTGGTTTTCCAAACGTTGAGCGCAATCGTCGCGGCGTTTTCATACTCAGCATCGAGACGAGGACTTAGCAACACTCGTTTGTCCGTCCAAGTCAGGCCATCCTGCGAATGCGCGATGACGGCGTGTTTGGCTTGATCGATCTTCAAATCCTTGCTGGGCGTACCGGTTGGCAGCGTGTAGTGCATGCGGAGCAATGGCGGGCCAGAGGGTTGAGGAATTTCCAAGATGCGCGCACCACCGGCGATACCGACATTGCCAGGGAATTTTTCAAAGCCATCGCCGGTCATGATCGGCTCCGGCGAATGCTTCTTCCAATGGAGCAGGTCGTCGCTCACGGCCAGCCCCATGCCATAGAAGGCTTGCAACCCCGCGCCGGCTTTCGCACTCCGGCCCGTGTAATACAAATGCCAACGCTCGCCCACGCGATGAACGCAAGGCAGCACGCACCACGTTTCGTCGAACGAGCCTTTGCCTCCCAGTTCAAATAATGGCCCCTGGCGTTCCCACTTGGAGAGATCCTTCACCTTGGCAATGGCCAGGCAAATCCGCCGCCGGCCTGCTTTGTCGCCGCCGGCGTAATAGAGCCAGTATTCGTCATCGCGCCGCAAGACAAACGGGTTCATGCAGCAGGTGACATCCCACTTAAACCCGCCCGGCGGCAAGATTGGGTTGCGGGCGTCGCGCTCCCAGGCATGGACCTGGAATTTCGCGGAGTTCTCGTCAGCAATGATCGGTGAGGTCGAGAGCGCGAGGCCAGCGCCGGCGAGCGCTGCTAGGTTGAAGTCTCGCCGCGTGACTGATTCACGATTCATCGTTGGAACTTTCTGAAGATGCTGTCACTTGCTTTCTTAACCGCAGCAACCATTGTTGCAATTCGGGCGGCAGCGTTGATTTAAACCGCAGCATTTCGCCGGTGCTGGGATGGATAAACCCCAACTCGGCTGCGTGGAGCGCCTGCCGCGGCGCCCCGCTGTTGTCAGTCTGCGGTCGGCCACCTAGCGGATGCGTATACGTCTTCTCCCCACAGAGCATGTGACCTCGTTCGGCCAGATGAATCCGAATCTGATGCGTGCGACCCGTCTCCAGCCGGCATTCGATCAGCGAATACTCGCCGATCATCTCGATCGGCCGCACATGCGTGATCGCCGCCTGCGGCGCATCCTCTCCCTCTCCCTGGTACTCCGGGGTGAGGGGCTGCCCCTCCGCAACACCCGATTTCTGAACAGGCAAACTCCCGCGCAACCCATCTCCCCGTTCGCGCACCAAAAACGTCTCAATCTTTCCCGCCACAACAGCCCCATGCACCACGGCCAGATAAGCCCGCTCAATCCGATGCTTGCTGAACAGCCGAATCAGCGCCGTCTCCGCCTGCTGCGTGCGGGCGAAGACCATCAAGCCGCTGGTATCCCGATCGAGCCGATGCACCGCGCGAATCGCTGGCAACCGCTGATCGCGGGCTCCCGGCCGGCGATGTTCCTTGCGACCACGCTTAGCGGGTGGTCCCTTCGCGGACGGTCGCGGTTCATCCACGTTCCAGCCCAAGTGTTTCGCGAGCGCCCGCGGCACCAGTTCATCCAGCGTCGGCTGTCGCCGCTTGCGATCGGCTGACCAGTTCCGCTCCTCCGCATGTCGCAGCGTCGTGATGCCCGCCGGCTTTTCGATCACCACGAGGTGCTGATCGACATATCGAATCCGCACGGCTCGCTCATCGGCGGGCGGCGCGAGCGGATGTTGCCAGACCTGAATGACATCCCCGGCTTTGACCTTCCGCCCCTCTTCCATACAGAGATTGCCGTTCACCTGAATCTGCCTCGCGGTAATCAGCTTCTTGAGCTGGTTCCAACTCCGCTCCGGCATCAACTCGCGCAGCACCGTGGCCAGCGCCTTGCCCTGCTGGGTTGGCTGGACGTGGTGGTTGGTGTAATTCTTGGGACGCATGGTTTCAAATGGCGAGCAGCGCCCTCAGGATGGAGCTATCGCTCCGCTGGGGTGGCAGGCTGGTCCTGAGGCGACGGGCCAGGAGATGGCACCGGTATAATGCGGGGCGTGACTTGCGGAATCTGCTCGATAAGCACGCGTCCAGAAGCCAAAGCTCGCTGCCGGGCTTCGGCGACAATTCGATGCAGATCGTCGCCCGCTTCGGCCTGAAGTTTTTCCCGTATTGCGTACAATTCGTCAAGGATGGGATTGTTTGACATCGGTTCCTCCAAGAAACTCCGCTGGCGTGCAAATGAGCAGACGGGAAAATCCAAGCTCCGCCAACAAATCATAAACTCGCGGCAGAACATGGGCGTTGGCGATATGCCTGCAGTTTTGGGTCAATAAATAGTTTACCCCTCCAACAGCGGCCGATGCCACATGTAATGCATCGATTTTGGCTTTCAATGGGATGAGCGAGCGGCGCAGAATCTCTGCTGCGAGGCGTTGGACTTTTTCACTCGGCACGAGTACTTCCAAACCCGCCAATAGTTCCAGCCGCAGACGGGCGGCTCCGGGATCGCCAATAGCCGCTTCATCCAGAACGAATTGAGAAGTGACCAAGCGATAGTTCGTCCGTTCTCGCTCCCACCACTCGCGAGCCTGTTGTTGCAGCACTGCGGTCAGGGGATCTTTACTCGCCCAGGCGGTCGCATGGCTGATGATGGACGTTTCGATATAAACAGCATCCATAAATCACTTCGCTCGCTTAGCAAGGATTTGATCGATGATGGCCTGGTACCAGGGCCATCCTAATGCGCCCCGGCGGTGAACATATCCCGGATGATAGGAGCGAAAAGTGAGAGTCGGTAGGTCCGGCGCCCCAATCCGCATCACTTGCCTTGTCTTGAACGGCGGCAACTCGAACTCCTTCGGATTGGGGTAAAATCGTTTGATGACACAGTCGTAGTACGGCCCGGTCAGGAAAATGACTACGTGCGGGTCGAGCGCTGCGATCTCCTGCTGAAACACCCCCTCTTGAATAGCCAGCATCTGCTCGTACAGCGGTGATTTCCAAGAGCACTTGCCGTTGTGATTTAGTTTGAACAGATTCAGCCACAGGATGGATTGCTGTCGATCGGGCGGTCGTTCACCGTGAATTTCCTTTCGCAGCCTGGCGCAGCACCGTGGCCAGCGCTTTCCCTTGCTGCGCGGGCTGCACGTGATGGTTGGTGTAGTTTTTAGGGCGGGTCATGAAATCTGTTTCGTGGAAATGCATCGGAAACGCAGCATCACGTAAGTCTATTCGATTCTCCCGCGAATGCTCGCAGTATTAGCCGGTTGCTAAGTAACAATGACCGCTGAACAGTGGCTACCCGCTGGGCACCCATTCCCCAGTGCTTTCGGACCTGACATAAGTCGCGGGGTGCTTGAGCCACAGGCCGGGCAACTTCTTGGGGTTGGGATC
>JAYTUF010000907.1:0-3385 GCA_043744755.1 Anatilimnocola sp. | reverse complement strand
GCGACGAACCCTTCCGCCTGCAGTCGCCCATCGTCATTGACGACGGAGGCTTCCATCCGCGGCTGCTGACCAGGCACGAGCGGCAAACGGGCCAGTAGTTGACCGCCGCTCTTGACCAGCAGCGTCTGCAGCGTTCCCGTTTTTGCTTGCGGCAATTCGAAGTTGCCGCGCCAATCGGTTGAGCCGAGCAGTTCCCCGTCGGTATCGCTGGTCTTGCGCCAGATTTCGTAACCGCCGAGAGGCGTAGCACTCTTGTCTCGCGCGCGAAGATGCAACTGCGTGACGGGAAATTGCGGCTGCACGAGCAGGGCGAGTCGCTCAGTGCGGGCACTGGCCTTGGTCGGAATGGGCGTGCGATAGCCCGTGTACAATTTGCAAGTCAGCAGCGAATTGCTTTGCTCCAGCACATCGAGCATCGTCCACGAAACCAGCGAGATGCCTCCTTTCACCGGCTCGCCGAAGCGATCGTTGCGGCGGATGACAGGCCGGAGGACTGAGCCCGGTTTGATCCAGGCCGCGGAGGTCTCCGTCGTGATCAACCCGCCGGCGCGAATCCGCGCGACGATCTTGTTCCCTTCCACGCGTTCGACCTTGGCTACCGGCGTGAAGGCGCGGGCGATGCCGTCCCAGATCATCCAAGGGAGTGCTGCGCGCTGGGGTGTTTGGCGGTCCAGCACCATGCCGAACTGACGCGCGCGGTAATCGAGCTCGCGAATTTGAATTTTTAGCGAACCTTGGTCGTCGCTCACTCCCACCAAATAAATCTTATCGAAATTGGCTCCGGCGGGAACCACGGCCTGCACCTGTTCGACTTGCAGGTCACCCAGGCGATGACGGATTTCGCCGGCAATCGAGTCCGGCGCTCGCTCCACTGAGCATGACCAGACGGGGCCGAACGCGGTCTCGGCCCGGCCCATCAGGACGCTGCTCAATTGTGCCAGTTGAGCATCCTGCCAGGTGGGATCATCGGGGAGCGCTAGCCAGATGCGGACTTGATAGGGCGTGTACTCCCACGCGGCCTGAGCGCAAGCAAATCGTGGAAGACAGAGCAACGCCAGCAACAGCAGCAGCCCGCCGCGGATGAATTTCGGAATGGCTAAGTTGGCTGACATGAAACTCAATTGCTGGCGAGTTTGGCAGCGGGCTGCCATTGTCGCACGTTTTGATAAAGCGAGGCCCGGTTCGATTCGAGCGCGGTCATTCCCCGGCGAAAGGCGTAATAGTCGTAGGTCTGCCAGAGCGGCAACAGGGCAATGTCTTCGTTCACCAAGTGATGCAATTGCTGCATTCGCTGCCGGACCTGTTGCCAGTTAGTCGCCGTCTCGATTTGCTTAATGGCCAGGCGGATGAAAGCGTTATCGGTCGGCGCGAGCCCTTCAGCACCGAACAAGCGGGCGGCATCGATGATCGGTTCCCAGGTGGCCGCCTGCACGTAGGTCAGGTCGCACTTCCCTTTTGGATCGCGGAACACGCCCAGCGGAAACTCTTGCAGCTTGACTTCGATGCCCACAATTTCCCATTGCTTGATCAGAGCGCGGCAGGCCAACCGGCTTCCTTCATCGGCGGGATGACCTAACAGCAGCGGTCGCCATTTGGCCGGTTCCTTCTTTTCCTTTTCAGCAGCGACCTTCAGTTGCCGCGTAGCCAGCACTTTCAGGACGATGGCCAGCCGCGGATCGTAAGCCCGCGGCGCGATTTGCTCGTCGTAACCATAGGCCACGTTGTCGCTAGTTCCGCTGGGAGCCGGAAACGGCCCGCTGATCACGCGCCAACCGGGCAGGTTCTGCCCCTTCAACAAGCCTTGTTGCAGAATCGTTTGCCGGTCGGTGGCATACAGCAGTGCGCGACGGAAGGTTCGATTGGCCAGATAAGGGTGCTCGCGATTGATCAGGATCATGTGCGTCGTCGGGGCCGAGTAAGGCTTCACGACGATGCTGGGGTCTTGCAGCAGGGACGCCAGATCGCCGGAGAACACCTGGTCGAGCACGTCCACTTCGCCCCGCTTGAGCGCGAGAATCGCCCGCTGCGGATCGTCGTAGTAGCGCTCGACCACTTCCGCTGGTTGCGAGGCCGCGAGAAACGGCGAACGATCATTGCGGGCATAGCGCGTGAGGTCTGCCGCCGTCGAAAGGACTTGAAACGGACCGAGGCCGTTGCTGGCCTTGTCTTTCGCTGGCGGGAGCGCATCGACCTGTAACAGCGCTTCGGGCAGCACATGCGGCAGACGCAAATCGACCTGCACTTGCGTTCCTTGTTTAACCTGCACGGTGGAAACGAGCCTGGCCCAGGCAGCTTGATAATCGGGATCCGTTTCCTCCGCGAGTTGTAACAGCCGCGTGGAGACGTCGAAGGCAGACAGCGGCAGCGCGCGATTGCCTTGAGCTTTTACATCCAGCGTGAAGTTGGTGCCGTCGTCGCTGCGAACAAAGGTGCCAAAGGGACTGGAGTATTTTCCCCCTTCCGGCCCCATGCCGGAAAAATCCATCAAATGCTGCTGCACCAGCCGGCCCGCGCGGCGGGCAGCGGGATCGATCAAGCTGCGAGAGTCGAACTCTTTGGCGGGATGCGACACGCCCACGATAACCAGCGGATAACGCCGCGACATCTCCGCAATCAGCGCATCGCCACCCGCCACTGCGGGCCAGATGTTCTTCATCCGCGTGGAAGCATCATAGGCTTCGACAAATTTTCCTTCGGCGAGCAGCGCTTGCGCCTTGTCCCGTTCCGCTCCGGCCAGTTCGCTGAGGTGGGCGACCCACCTCGTGGCGAATGGCTCGTTGCCAGCCTGGTAACTGCGAATCAACCGTTCGAGCAGCAGGCGGGCCGAACGATAGTCTTGCTTGGCGATATAGCTGCCGACGAGGCTATCAGCCATGCTCCCCACGCTTTGAATGACGGTCGGTGCTGCTTCGCTCGCGCGAAAATCCGGGTTGAGGGAGCGCAGCTCTTCCAAGATGCCGAGCGCCTCGGCATAACTCTTTTGCTTAAAAGCCAGGCCCGCCGCTTGATACAGATACATCTGGCGGGCCTGAGGCAGCCCTTCGGTTTGCGGATACTGTTCGATCAAGTAGACGAAATAGTCGTAGGCTTCGTCGATTTTGCCGGCGGTTGATAGCGCGCTCGCCTCGGCCAAGATCATGTTCTCAAACAGCTCGACCTTCTTGACGTTATGCCAGGCGACCTCGAAGTCGCGGGTATCTTCGAGCAACTTGACGCGCAGCTTATCGCTGGGCTTGGGCTTAGCGGGAACGCGGCGATTGGGAAAGGGAATGGGTCGCACCTTGAGGACGGCGTTTTCGTTCGCTTCGTCCAGGGTGAGACGATCGAAGGCTTCGCCATCGATGATGCGCTGGGCTGCCGGTTGAGCAACGGCGATCGAAATTGC
>JAYTUF010000906.1:0-13343 GCA_043744755.1 Anatilimnocola sp. | reverse complement strand
GCGGTTATTCAACGGTGCTGTCGGTGATAGCAATGTGACGATAGCTGCGAAAACCCGGCGAATTCTAGGGCGACTGGCAATGAACTACAAAGGGCTGGGCTTCAACTCCAAACGCAGTCCGCGCTCCAGACCGACCACGTCTGGGGCGACATCGGCCCCCAGTGTCGTCTTCGTATTATATTGCTCGGGAATGGTTTCCACTCCCGATTCGTTCTGCAAGGAGATTTGCACCCGATACAAGCCAACCTGAATGCCCGCGAAGTCGATTCCATCTTTCTTCAAACCGACCCGCCCCGTATTGTCCGTAATGCCCGTTGCGCTCTGGATCGATCCCTTGAGGAACTCTTCGGGCACAAAGGTCACTTTGGCATTAGGCAACGGCTGACCGTTCCAAGAAACGATGCAATCCAGTGACATCAGTCCCACCGCTTGTTCCTGGTACTGAGCGATGCGGGCCCTGACCTCGGCCGCGGTCAACTTGCCGTTGCCATCTGCATCGATCCGAGGCATGGCAACCAGCAAGCTGGGGCAGTTGGAAAGTTCGCTTGCTTCCAGCGTGCCGTTCTGGTTTTCATCAAAAAGCTTCAGTGCCTGGCGACTGGCGCCGCTAGGATCGTACGACGGGACGCTGATCCCGTCCGGGTTACCGCCGCAGCCGCTAGTGCTGACGCAGAGACCCAGGAACACGATCAGCAATCGGCCACTACCCGTCCGTCGCCGCACGTTGACACCTGTACTATCAAGTTCGACCCGCCAGGCTTATTAGCAGCAGGGCTTCGGAAACGAGATCGGAAAAGAAGGAGCGAAAAAAATCCAATGAACCGTTGCCGGATCGAATCACTTGCGAAGAGAGGCCCGAAATTGTCCGGCGGGCAATTACCTAGATTATCTCGCGGATGATCCATCGGCCACGAAAAAACTTCACCTTTTTTATTATGCGCGAACCGGCACGGGGAAGCCAGGATGGAATTGAAATTATGCAGTTGAGCATTTGGTCAACCGTGGGGCTGGCCGCGCCAGGAAATCAGGCCCAGACTTAGGTACAATCCGCCACTGGCAAGCAACGTCCTTTCATGCCTCCTCGTTCGTCCGCGCAAAGCCATGACTCGCAAAATCGTCTGTTTGACCGAAGGGCATTCCGAACCTCATGCCGGCAAGACGGCTGCCAACGTGATTCGCTATCGGCGCGAGGAAGTCGTTGCGATGCTGGATAGCACGCAGGTGGGCAAGACTTCGCGCGAACTGCTCGCCGTGACTACCGGTGAGCCGGTGCCGGTCATCGGTAGGCTCGCCGACGCACCCACGGCGAATACGCTGCTCTTGGGGATCGCGCCGCCGGGCGGAAAGATTCCTGTCTCGTGGCGCCCCATCATTCTCGAAGCCATCCAACGCAAGATGGACATCTTGTCCGGCCTGCATGACTTTTTGAACCATGACCCAGAATTCAAACAGGCTGCCGCCCAGGCTGGCGTGAAATTGACCGATGTTCGTGCCAACACCGAAAAGACCATCGCCCGCCGGAAGGGCCTCCGGCCCGATTGTCTGCGCGTCCACACCGTCGGCCATGATTGCAGCATCGGCAAGATGGTGGTCTCGGTCGAAGTGACCAATGGCCTGAAGAAGCGGGGCTGGGATGCGAAGTTCATTGCTACCGGACAGACGGGAATTATGATCGAAGGGGACGGCTTGCCCATCGATTGCATTGTGGCCGACTTCGTCGCGGGTGCGGCCGAGAAGATGGTGCTGGAGCAACAACATCACCAGATTCTGCTCGTTGAAGGGCAGGGGAGCCTGGTGCATCCGTCATATTCCGGCGTCACCCTCAGCCTGCTGCATGGCTGTGCCCCGCAAGCGTTAATTTTGTGTTACGAAGTGGGCCGCGAGACTGTTACCGGTGTAGATAGTGTGAAGATTCCGCGCCTGGCAGAAATTAAAAATATGTTCGAGTTGATGGCGAATATCCATCAGAGCTGCAAAGTGATCGGCATCGCGATCAACAGCCGGCGAATCGACGCCGCAGCCGCCGCGGTCGAGCGAACTCGCGTCAAGACCGAGTTCGGCCTCCCCGCCTGCGACGTGCTGCGTGATGGACCGGATGAGTTGGTGGACGCGGTGATTGCTTTTCATGCGACCAGCGGCTGGCATAGCCCGTAGGGCGGGAGTGGGGAATCAGGAATCACTATGGCAAAAAACTTGCTGCCTCCGACCTGGGACATGCCCGCTGCAATCCGCGAGCGCCTGGGCGACAAGGTTGGTCGTCAACGCGCGATGGCCGGCGATGGGCATTTGCTACTCGTGCTGCATAAGCCGCCGAAAGCGGGCGAGAACGATCGGCAGGGACGCTTCTTTTGGCGGAAGCCGGATGGAAGTTGGATCTCGAACGATCTGGGGCCCGGCCCCGCGGCCATCGTCAAGCATCTGGCCGAATACAGCGAGGTTGTCGAAAAGTTTGACCGCCAAGAAGAGAGTGCGACAACCGTCGATGAGATGTTCAAGATTATCGAAGCCATGAGTCCGCTGCAGCGCTGCACGCGGAACCTGCACACGGCCTTGCAAGAATCCCGCACGCTGATTGCCAACGACCGCGACCTGATCAACTTCCGCGACCGCGCGTACGAAATCGAGCGGGCCGCGGAATTGCTGCTCGGTGAAGTGCAAACCGCGCTGGAGTTCGCGCTCGCCAAGAAGACCGAAGAGCAAACGGCCGCCTCGCATCAAATGGCGCTGGCCTCGCATCGGCTGAACCTGCTTGCGGCATTCTTCTTTCCCATCGTTACGCTCTGTTCGATCTTCAGCGTCTCCCTCCGCCACGGTATCGAAGACATTATCCCCGCGCCGTTCGCCTTTCTCAGCGTGATCGGCTTTGGACTGATTTTGGGCTTCGTGCTGTGCAGCATACTCGCGGCGACGATGGGGCCGCAGGGACCGCGGAAGCGCTAGTAGCAATCCAGCGAAGCAGACGCCCGTTGGCACGCCGAATCGATTACTTCCTGCAGCGGTCGTCCCCGCTCGCCGCTGGCAGCCCGGCGTTGCAACTCAGCGATATAGCTTGGCGTGTAAAAAATCGAAACACCTTGATCGCGAATTAAAACCCCCAAACTTATTCCCTCGTGATCGCGAAGTTCAACGCACGCGATTCAAACTACGCCTTTGGCTCCTTGCGCAACTGAATCCATTCACTGTGAAACTTCTTATCCAGCGGTTTATCGACGCGTTGGTAGGTATGAGCGCCGAAGTAATCGCGCTGGGCTTGCAACAGGTTGGCGGGCAGCCGTTCGCGGCGGTAGCTGTCGTAGTAGGCGAGGGCGTTGCTGAACTCGATGACTGGCAGGCCCATCTGCGTAGCAACGACGACAACCTGTCGCCAGGCGGATTGGGCTTTCTTTAGGGCCTCGGTAAAGAACGGGAACAGAAGCAGGTTTTCGAGATTGGGGTGAGCATCAAAGGCTTCTTTAATACGTTCGAGGAACTGCGCCCGGATGATGCAGCCGCCTCGCCACAGCAGGGCGATATCGCCATAGTTAAGCGGCCAGTTGTGTTCCTTGGCGGCGGCCTGCAATTGCACATAGCCTTGGGCGTAAGAGCAGATCTTGGAAGCATATAAGGCTTGCTTGACGGCTTCGATGAATTGCTTCTTGTCGCCAATGTTCACGCCGGCCGTCGCGGGCGAAGGACCGGAGAGAATCTTGGAGGCCCGCACGCGAGCGTCTTTAAAGGATGACAGGGAACGAGCATATACGGCTTCGGTAACCATCGTGCTAGGCACGCCCAAGTCCAGCGCTAGTTGGCTCATCCACTTGCCGGTCCCCTTCGCACCGGCGGCATCAAGGATCTTATCGACGAGATAACCCTCGCCGCCTTGATCGTCCTTGACGCTAAAAATATCCCGGCTGATCTCAATCAAATAGCTTTGCAATTCACCGCGATTCCATTCGTCAAAGACACTATAAAGTTCATCGTTGGATAAGCCCGCCGCTTCCTTCAGCATCAAATAGGCTTCGCAGATGAGCTGCATATCGCCATATTCAATACCGTTGTGAACCATCTTGACATAATGCCCCGCGCCGCGCGGGCCGACCCATTCACAGCAGGGAATGTCGTTTTTCGGTCCAACCTTCGCGGAAATCGCTTGAAAGATCGGCTTGACGAGGGGCCAGCCATTTTCACTACCGCCGGGCATCATGCTGGGGCCTTTGAGAGCTCCCTCTTCACCGCCGGAAACGCCAGTGCCGATGTAGAGCAAGCCTTTGCTCTCCACATACTGCGTGCGGCGTTCGGTGTTGGTGTAATGCTCATTGCCTCCGTCAATGATCACGTCGCCGGGGGAGCACAAGGGAATCAGCTTCTCGATCAGGTCATCGACGGCCGCACCGGCTTTGACCATCAGCATGATCTTGCGTGGTGTTTTGACGGCAGCGACCAGTTCTTCGAGCGAATGACAGCCGGTGAACTTCTTGCCCTTGGCCCGGCCTGCCATAAGCGCATCGACGACGGTTGTGGTGCGATTGAAAACCGCGACATGATAGCCACGACTTTCGACGTTGAGAGCCAGGTTTTCACCCATCACTGCGAGGCCGATCAGGCCGAAGTCAGCGTTTGCCATTGCGGAATTCCAGTTATGAAGTAGCGGAATTCGCCAGAATTCCGATTGTGGATAATAATGGAAAGATCAGAATTCTGGCGAATTCTGCTACATCAATTGATCAGCCTACACACCCTTCCAACTTGGCTTCTCAGGCAAGTAGCGATCAAACTCGGCCAGCAGTTGAGCCTGATAATCGCCCGCATAGGTTTCATTCAAAAAGCGATCGATGGCTTCGGCATGAAACCGCTGCCAGCTTGCATCCTCCGCCCCGGGATTGATCGGATAGAAGAGGCAATTATTTGCCTTGGCGGCCGAGTAATCACCGGGCGCATCACCAATCATCAGCGTATGGCTGGGAGCATACTTTTGCGAATTGACGAGCACTTCCTTCTTAGTTCCTACCTCCTGCCCGCAGATGGCCGTCACGAATTGATCGATGCCATGCTCGCTCCACTCCTTCTTCAAAGCATCATTGGGTGTGGCCGAGCAGACGATCATGTCTGCCTTGCCTTGCAGCTTTTTCAAGCTATCAAATACATAAGGAAACGGCGGCACGTGCCGGACCATCTCATCGATTGACTTATTGACCGCCTTCGACCAGGCCAGGCAGGCAGTCAGCGCTGGATCACCCGACGCTTTCACCTTGGTTTCCAAGGCCGGATTGCCCAGCTTGGTCTCTTCCTTGAGCCACTTTCGCAGCGCGTCGGGAACTTCAATCTTCACTCCACGGGCGATTACTTCGGGCCGCTTCTGCAGCCATTCCAAGGCTTCAATCAATGCCGGAAAACGATTGATGCCGCGGCTTTTGCTATACAAATTCACAAACTCCGCACACTCGCGAGCATACTTGCTCACGGCCTGCAGATTGTAGTGATTGATAATGTTCGGAATGAAGCATTCTTTATGCTTCAGTTCCATAGTGTCGAACGTGCAGCCGTCACTATCAATGCCGACGAGGAAGGAGTGCGTGGGGACTATCTCATACATAATGGTAAGGTCGGAATAAGGGATGAAGGTAGAAAGCGATGAAGGATCAAAGGCAGACTTGCCCTATTACTTCGCGCGATCAGCCTGAGGGATATAAGAGGGCAATTTCTGAGGCGCGAACTTCTTCTCCAGCCTTGTCATCCGCTGCCGGCCATCAATCATCGGTAAACTGACCATGCCTTCGCCGACGAGCGGTTTGGCGTATTTGATAAAGTCGTCGGTCACGTCATTGCCGGCGGCGGTGATCCACTTCTTGGGGAAGGTTCGCTCGCTGTTGGCGACTTCCGTGAGCGGCACTTTGTCATAGGTGACGCTATAGACCGCACCAGGGTTGCGGAGGATCGTGGACATGTAGCCACCCTCTCCCTTGGCCGCGAGGACCGCGCAGTTTTCGCCGGCCCGATAGGCTTCGTCTAGATCAACGGTCGAAGCATACGCCATCGAGTGCCGCTGATCGGTGCCGGGCACGTTGCCGCGGGCGCTCCCCTTCGCCTTCAAGCCGACTTTGTTGAGATAGTTGACGACCAATTGCGCGACCGTGGTCTCGCTGCTGCTGAACTGGGTGTGGCCGAACGAATCCTTTCGCTCGCCGAGGCTGCCGACGTTAAAGCCTTCGCTGATGACGACAATGCACCGGCCATCCTTCGCGAGCTGATCGTTGACGTTGTCGGCCAGTTGCTCCAGCGAACAAGGGCTTTCCGCGAGATAGATTTGCAGCGGCATTTCACGATGGGGATCAGCCAGCCGAGCGGCTGCGGGGATGAAGCCGATTTTGCGACCCATCGCCTGCATCACCAAAACGGGATCGGCCGGCGATGAGCCGTTGTTCTCTTCGTTGGCGTTCTGCACCGCGTGCATCCAATATTTGGCGGTGCTGCCGTAGCCGGGCGTGTGGTCAATTAGTTTGAACTCCGTGTCGCCCACGTCATTATCAATCGTCTTCGGCCCACCGATGCCGATCAGATCGAGGCCCCGCTGCTGTGCTAGTTGGGCCACTTTGTTGGCCGTGTCCATCGAATCGTTGCCGCCGATGTAGCAGAAGTAGCCCACATTGTGAGCCTTAAAAACCTCCAGAACGCGATCGACATCTTCCGTCTGATTCGGCTTGAGCTTGTAGCGACAAGTGCCAATCGAGCCGGCGGCGGGAGTATATCGCAGCAGGGAGATTTCATCGGGGCATTGGCCGGAAAGATCGAGCAGCTCTTCTTTCAGCACTCCTTCAATGCCGTGATGCGCGCCATACACCGTGCCGATGTTATCGAATTGCCGGGCCGCTTCGATCAGACCGCGGAGCGTGTTGTTGATGACCGGGCTAGGTCCGCCACTCTGGGCGACGACGAGATTTTTCTTAACGCTCATGGCGAGCCCACTTCTGGAATGAAGGGAGGGGAGAAGTCGGACGCGGATTGAATCGGCAAAAAGCGCGAAGAATTGAAAACCGCAATTTTAGCGGGGCGGCCGAAGGGCGCAAAGGGAAGGGTCGTCGGGGGATCGCGGGTAGTGATAGAAGAAAAGGGTGGCTGGAACGCGAAACCTGCTGCAAAGTGGCAGTCCTTCGCGTAAAATAAACGACTATGAGCATTGCAGCCCCCTCATCGCCTGCCCCACCAAATGGACTTCCGTCCCTAACGCTCGTGGAGCTGGCGGAACGCTTCGGCAATATTCCCGCGACGCGAATCTGCCTGTCTCCATCCCCCGGCCAGGCCACCGAAGAGGACTTGCTATATTACGACGACCACGAAGACCGGCTGTTCGAACTCGTTGATGGGACTCTGATTGAGAAAACCATGGGAACCTACGAGTCGCATATCGCCGGAAAGATATTCGGCTTCTTGTTCATCTACATTCAGGCGAATCCACTCGGCGAGCTTTTTCCGGGAGATGGCCAACTGAAGATTCGCAGCAAAACCGTTCGCGTTCCCGACGTGGCTTTTATCACCAACGAACGAGTGCAACAAAGCGACTTCAAGCAAGCCAAAATCGCCAGCATGTCCCCCAACCTCGCCGTCGAAGTCATCGGCGAATCCAATAGCACGAAGGAAATGGATGACAAGCTGAAGGATTATTTCACGACAGGCAGTGAAGAAGTTTGGTACGTTTACCCCGTGGAACGCGAGCTGCATCAGTTCACGGGGCTAAAGGAGCCAATTGTCCACAGCGAGTCCGCTACCGTAACGACGCGCCTATTGCCCGGATTTGAATTGAAGGTGCAAGAGATTTTTTGAGTTGCCCGGGACACGAGAGTGCAACGAGAAATTTGACTGCTTAGGCTAACGGTTATGAGCACCACTTCGCCATCCGCATCGTTTCCTGACATCGATATCGATGCCCTAGCGCCGCGGCCAGTCACCCTGGTCGAGTTGGCCGACCGCTTCGGCGACATCCCCGCCACGCGCATTTGCCTTTCTCCGCCGCCTGGCCAGGCGACCGAAGAGGACTTGATCTATTTCGACGAGCACGAAGATCGGCTGTTCGAGTTGGTCGATGGAACCTTGATTGAAAAAACCATGGGAAACAAAGAATCTCGCATCGCGGGAATGATTTTCGGAGCCTTGTATGTGTACTTGAGAGCGAATCCCATCGGCGTCGCCATGCCCGGCGATGGTCAACTCAAGATTCGGAGCGACGCCATTCGCGTCCCCGACGTTTCGTATTTGACCAATGAACGTTCACGCCAATCCGGATTCGCGAAGCGTCAAAAGATCGCCGCCGTTGCTCCGAATCTCGCCGTCGAGGTCATCAGCCAATCGAACAGCCGCAAAGAGATGGACGAAAAGCTCAAGGACTATTTCTCGACCGGCAGCGAAGAAGTTTGGTACGTGTACCCCAAAACTCGTGAGCTGCATCAATTCACCGGCCCGCAGGCTCCGCGGGTTTGGCAGGGAGAGGCCACGATCACCACCCCGTTGCTGCCGGGCTTTGAAATGAAGCTTGCGGAGATTTTTGAGTTGCCGCCCGACGCCGATTCTTAACGGGGAATGTTGACACCCGATTCAATTCGCTATCATGTTCCACAGTTCAGGAACGATTCGTCGCGCGTGTATACGGCCGCAGCGACACTTCTTCTCCAAGGATTGCGTCATGACGACCAAGGGACCGGATGGGCCAGCAGTGAGCGTCCAGGTCAAACACAAGACCAAGCCCTCCAACAAGCTCACGTTCCGCGACCGGCTGTCGCAGCTTGATTTCCTGAGCGCCTGCAAGTTGCTTGGCGCCGACGGCAAAAAGCTCATTCAGCAAGGGGGCAAGATCGAAATCAATCTCGAAGACCAGGTCTTTCTCGGCCACGATTTGTTCCGCGTGCGGTTTTTTGAGACCACGGCGCAGGGCCTGCCCGTGGTGGCCAGCATCACGCAGAAGGCCGATGCCCGCAGCCGGTTGCACTGGAATTGCACGCGCTGCGAAGGGGCCTGCGAACATGTCGGGGCCGCGTTCTCGCTGCTGCTCGAAGAGAAGACCCAGTTGGGCCTGGCCGTCGCGCCGCCCGAACCGGGAACGCCGATCGAGAGCCTGCCCGAGGAAGAGTTGTATCTGCGAGCGCTGCAAGATCGGGCGGAACGCGCTGCCACGGAGAAGATGAAGTGCGAAGCCGCGGTGCCCGATCAGCCTTGGACGGATTACACCGTCACCAGCATGCTGACCGGCAAGACCTATCGCGTCGCCCTCCGCGGCGCCGAACTGGGCCAGTCGTATTGCTCGTGCCCGGACTTCCGCACCAACACGCTGGGCACCTGTAAGCACATCTTGCACGTGCTGAGCAAGGCGCAGAAGTCCTTCACCCGGCAGAAGCTGCAGCGGCCCTATCAGCGGAAGAGCATTTCGGTCTATCTGAAATACGGCAAGGAATCGGCCCTCTGCTTGGGCCTGCCCGTTGCGTTGACCGACGAAGTTGAATCGTTGGTGAAGTCTTATCGCGACAAGCCCATCGACAACGTCCACTCGCTCTTGAAACTCATTCGCAAGTTAGAGGTTCTGGGCCAGAAAACGCTGATCTATCCCGATGCCGAAGAGTGGATTCAGCAACGACTGTTTCACGAGCGGATGGCTGCTCTCTCCGCGGAAATCCGCAAAGACCCGGCCAACCATCCGCTCCGCGAATCGCTCTTAAAAATGCCCTTGCTGCCCTATCAACTCGATGGCGTGGCCTTCTCGGCCGGCGCGGGCCGCGCGGTCCTGGCCGACGATATGGGTCTCGGCAAAACGATTCAAGGCGTCGGTGTGGCCGAATTGCTTGCGCGCGAAGCGGGCATTCGCAAAGTGCTGGTCGTTTGCCCCGCGTCGGTCAAGTCTCAGTGGAAGGGCGAAATCAACCGCTTCTGTGATCGCGACGTGCAACTCATTGCCGGCAGCGGCGTCTCACGCGGCGAGCAATACTCGGCCGACTGCTTCTTCACCATTTGCAATTATGAGCAAGTCCTCCGCGATCTGCAGTTTGTCGAGCAAGTCCCCTGGGACTTGATCATTCTGGATGAAGGGCAGCGGATCAAAAACTGGGAAGCCAAGACCAGCCGGGTGATCAAAAGCCTCCGCTCGCGGTTCGCGCTCTGCCTGTCGGGCACCCCGCTCGAAAACCGGCTGGACGATCTTTACTCGGTCGTGCAGTTCATCGACGATCGCCGCCTGGGGCCTGGCTTCCGCTTTTTCAATCAGCACCGCGTGGTCGATGAAAAGGGGAAGGTGCTCGGCTACAAGAACCTGGCCCACCTCCGCGAGTCGCTGGCCCACGTGCTGCTCCGGCGGACGCGCGAGTCGGTGAAGCTCGACCTGCCGGAGCGGACGACGGAGTACGTCCGCATTCCGCCGACCGAAGAACAACTGGAGATACATCACGGCAATATGCAGATCGTTTCGAGCATCGTGCGGAAGGCGTTCATCACCGAAATGGATATGCTCCGCCTGCGGCAAGCCCTGCTGATGTGCCGGATGTCGGCCGACAGCACCTTCCTGTGCAACAAGGAAGCCCCCGGCTATTCCACCAAGCTGGCCCACCTGGATGAATTTCTGCCCCGGCTGTTCGAAGAGCCGGATCGCAAGGTGGTCCTGTTCAGCGAGTGGACCACGATGCTCGATCTGATCGAGCAACTGCTGCACAAACATCATTTGCCGTTCGTCCGCCTCGATGGGAGCGTGCCGCAGAAGCAGCGGCCGGCGCTCGTTCACGAGTTTCAAACGAACCCCGAATGCAAACTGTTCTTGACGACGAACGCCGGTTCGGTGGGCCTCAATCTGCAGGCGGCCAACACGGTCATTAACGTCGATCTCCCTTGGAACCCCGCCGTGCTGGAGCAGCGGATTGCCCGCGCGCATCGGATGGGGCAGAAGCAGCCCGTGCAGGTGTATGTGCTGATCACG
This sequence comes from Anatilimnocola sp., assembly GCA_043744755.1. Classification (GTDB taxonomy): domain Bacteria; phylum Planctomycetota; class Planctomycetia; order Pirellulales; family Pirellulaceae; genus Anatilimnocola. Next base: position 2,419 of record JAYTUF010000906.1, on the reverse strand, counting down.
GAAAACACCATCGAAGAAAGATTGCTCGGGACGCTCGAAGCCAAACGCAACTTGGCTTTGGCGGCTCTCGATCCGGAATCCACGACGGACGAAGTCGATTTGCAGAGCGGCATGGATGAACTGAAGAAGCGCCTGGAACTCCTGGTCGGCGCCCAGCCCGAAGCGGCCGTCGATGAATCGCTGCAGCGGCAAGAGACGCAAACCGTGACCAACCTGGAAGCCGAGCGCCGCGAACGCGTCTCCGCTGCCGGGGGCGAACTTTTGGGCGCTGCGTTCAAGTTCCTGGGTGAGTTGGTCGCCTCCCAAGCGCCGGCGACTCCCGCTCAGCCCCAACTAGTCAGCGACCTGACCTCAAGCCTGTCGCAGTGCGTGGAAGTGGATGCAGACGGCAAACAACGTCTGACCATCACACTCCCCGACCGCCACGCCCTCGAAGGCCTGGCCGCAACGCTGGCCCAGTTGCTGACGGTGACGAAATCGTAGTCGCTCAATTGGGAGGGCAAGCAATTGGGAGGGCAAGCAATTGGGAGAGCGAGGCTCCTGCCGAGCCGCCGCGGGGAACCACGCCGACTTGCAACTCACGGCTCCGCGGGAGCGTCGCCCTCCCAGCCGCGGGGAACCACGCCGACTTGCAGCTCACGGCTCCGCGGGAGCGTCGCCCTCCCAGAGCGTGCTTTCGCGGAGCGAAAGCCGACAATCGTTACGGCAACTGCGGCGACTTGCCGTCGTTGCGGACGGTGAGATTCTTGAAGACGGTCAGGTCGATGGTGTAGGGGATCGCTTTCACCGAGCCATCGGCCATTGCAGCGTTGAAAACCAAGGGATGCGAACTGCCGAAACGCAAATCGTACACTGGTGCGGGCGGCGAAATCTCTTTTCGATCAAATGCTGGACTGGAATAACTCCAGCGAATCACGTCCCAATCCCAGCTGTTGATATACCCGTTATTCTCGTCCCAGTGTTGAGAGTTTCCTAACCGATTAAAATTCCGCTCCCCAAACATCATTGTGTAAGCAGTACCATCTTCAATGGTTCCGGATGTCACTTTTTCATTGACCACGCGCAATTGCCAATTGCCTCGCATTGTTTCTTCAGTGCGGGGAATAATAACACCGTTTTGGACTATCCACGATGATTCATCAGAAAAGAACGTTTGAACGGGCAACGGACCGAGTATGGAATTGGGGTCGGCTTGGCTAAATAACCGCTGGTTCCTGGGCGTCGCGGCGATCAATCCGCTTCCGCCGTTGCCCGCATAGTCAATCTGTCCACGAAGCCCGGGTACCATTCCACTTTGTATACCTGGTAAAGCCTGAGGTTTACGCCGCGTTGGGCAGAAGTAGATCTTGATGACCGCTTTGGCTGCGTCGGTATCCTGGGGAAGTTCAAACACATTCTTCTCGCCGATGTACGGCAAAATCTGATAGAACGCTCCCCAGTTTTGCCGCACGCCTGTATAAGGTGCGCCAGAAGCGGCCGTTGTGCGGGCATCGTTCCAATGCACTCCCGAGTTCGGATAAAATTCCCACTGTGCGTTATGCAACAGCGAACCCATTGCAATCTGCTTTAAGTGGCTGGCACACTGCGTTCGCCGAGCCGACTCGCGGACGCTCTGCACGGCGGGTAGCATCAAAGCCATCAGCACGCTGATGATCGCGATCACGACCAGCAATTCGACGACGGTAAAAGCAATTCGCAAAGGACGCTTCATGGCATGAATCCCGAACAGAAAAGTGGACATCTCACCAAAAAGAGTTTGACACATCAACCGCATTATTGTCCAGCACCGGGCGTGTTGGCTATGAATTTCTTCAAATCTTCGGCGTTACAACGAAGCACTCCCATCGTAGTGACGATGTCGTACAGTCCGTCTTTTCCCTCCTGCTCGTAGGCCATCAAGGGAGGAGGCATGGACTTGGGGGGAGTGCGCGGATTCACGTTCCAAACCAGCTTGTAGGGCTTGCCGTCATGTGGCGAGGTCAACAGGTCATCGATATTCTGATCGGCGGGCAGGAACTTTTTGAACTCTTCGAGATCTTTAGGTCCCCGGCCCAAGGCTTCCGTCGCCCTGGTATACGTGGTGTAGATCGACTGCATGCGATCAACCGAGACCTTGGGAATCTCCGGGTTCTTGCGAGCGCAGCCCGCCAAATTCAGCGCGGCTGCCAGGCACAGCAAGACTACCGCAGGCGTACGGCAAACGAAGGAGAGTCGCTGCATGGAGCTATGCACTTAGACCGAAAGGAAGGAGACCAGCCAGTCCCCATTATCGCCGATAGCAGCGTGCGAGGCAACTATTTTCGCGTGGCCCGCCGGCCAGGGTGTGAGCGTCTCCAATGTGGTGGAAAATTTGGTCTAATGGAAATGGCGTTCCAAACGGGGGGTAAGTTTGCTGGGGTTCGTTAGTCCACGGAGGTGT
>JAYTUF010000905.1:0-3389 GCA_043744755.1 Anatilimnocola sp. | reverse complement strand
GCAGGAGCCTCGCCCTCCCATCCTCCGAACAAACCGGGCCACGACTGGCGTGGCCCAGCGAGTGTTAGCAAGTTGGAAACTTGCCTCACGGGTCGCGTTAGAAGCTTTGGGGCGCGGGGAACAGGGCGAAGCTGTTGCCGCTCAGGAAGAGGGTGTCGGCTTCGGTTCCACCGTTGAGCGAGGCCCGGGCAGCGCTGGTGTTGTTGATCGTCAACTGGTCAGTGCCGCTGCCCAGCAGGACGCTCAGCTGATTGACCTGGCAGCGGTCGATCCTGACTGTATCGGTCCCGGAACCCGTGTTGATGGCCAGATTGCCATTGAAACCAACATCGGCGATCAGCACATTATCGGCACCGCCCCCGGTGACAATCGTGGTATCGCGGCCGATGTTCCCTACGCGAAAATCGATGGTGTCGGCAAAAAAGTCATCCCCCGTGTTGATGTTCAGATCGCGTCGCACGAAGATGTTCTGCAGCACCAGTGTGTCGGCCAGGCCGCCCGTATCGATGGTCATGTTGTTGTCGCCACCATCGATGCCGGCCAGGCCACCAACAGTTACTCGCACAGTGAGGCTGTCGTTGCCGTTGCCGGTGAGGATCGTGGCATCGTCTCGAACCGTGACCCGGTTCACTACAACCACGTCGCTCCCGTCGGCCGTGTTGATTTCCAAATCATCGGGAACGATGAAGTGGCCGTTGATGCCGTCTCCCATCGTCAAGCGATCGTTGTTGCCATTCAGGTTGATTACGATGTCGTCGGTAACGACACCATTCGCAAATCCATTGACCGTGCCAGTGATGGTGGTGTTGTTCTGGCCGGCGATGAAATAGCGGCCGGCGATTGGGGCCCCATTCTGCAGCGATTGGATGATTTGGATTTCGTTGGCCTCGCCATCGCCCGTGATGATCAAGTCGCCTCCCGAGACGCTGACTGACACGACGCCGGCCAGCAGCGAGCGGCCTTCCAGGGATTCGAGAGACAAGCGACGGGAGGTGCGAAGGTTACGGTGGGACATGATTGCACTCACTTTCTGAATCGAACTAGGTGGGATGTTTCCGGCAGTTCTATCCCAAGCGGCAGATGCGGCCATTTGTTACAGTCCACCGCGAAACTTGGAGCGCAAGGGGTCGAGAGTCGTCTCGTCAAGTCGCCCCCCTCGACTGAGAGGGGGTGTTGAGTAATTACCGACTTTCTCAACGCGCACCTAGCGCCATTCCCGTGTGCAGCGCGTGTCTGTGTTGAGAAACGCCGTCGCTTACTCAACACAGCCTGGGCCTGGCTCGCGCGGATCGCCGCCGACCGTTCACTAAATTTCAGTCGCCAGTTTGCCAGCCACCGCCCAGAGCGCGGTAGGTTTCGATCAGGCGGTGGGCGACGGTTCCTTGCGCGCGGGCGAGTTCGTCCTGTTGGCGGAACTTGGCCGATTGGATTGCGAACACGCGATTGAAGTCGGCGGTTCCCGCCCGATATTGAACCAGCACGATTCGCTCGCTCTCGATCGCGGCCTGCACGCCCTGCTCAACGATTTTGAGGCGGTACTGTGCCTTGGCGGCGCCGATCAAGGCGTTCTCGACTTCTTCCTGTGCAACAAGCACCGTTTGTTGATACTCGAGGGTGAGTTGCTTGAACTTCTCCGTTTCGGCCTGGGTGAGATTGGTAATGCGGCCGTAGTTCAGTATATTCCAGCGAATCGAGGGTCCCACGAAACCATTGAAGCTCTGCGAGCCTTGCAACAGATTGCCCAGCGAACCGGCTTGCCAGCCTAAGTTGCCGTTGAGCTGCAGATGCGGATACAGTTCCGATTCAGCGATGCCAATTCGCGCGCTTTGCGCGGCAAGCAGCCGCTCGGCTTGGCGAATATCAGGCCGGCGGCGGAGCAAATCCGCCGGTACGCTCTCGGTCACCTCGCCGGATCCCAAGGGGATTTTGCCCGGGCCAACTTGTTCAGCAAAATCGAAGGGGGCCAAACCCAAGAGCACGCAGAGTCGATTGTTGGCGACGCGCTCCGCCTCCTGCATTTCAGGAACGAGGGCTTCGGTTTGTCGCATGTTCAATTCCGCCTGGCGGTGATCGAGCTCAGTCGCGGCGCCGGCCTTTTTCCGAATCGCGATCACGTCGTAGATCGCGAGTTGCGACTGAACGTTTTGGCGAGTCAGCCGGAGTCGTTCGTTGGCGGTGCGGAGATCGACATACGCTTCGGCAATCTCGGCCAGCAGCAACACGCGGACGCTGGAGTACCCGGCGATCGATGCATCCAACTCCGCATCGGCAGCTTCAATTCCGCGCCGAAAGCGCCCCCACACATCCACTTCCCAGGCCAGCCCCAGACCGGTTGCCCATTGGCCATAGGATTGCCCAGCGCCATTCGCCACGGACAGGTTGCTTTGCTGAATCTGAGAGCCTGTCCGAAATCAAATCCTCGAATTCGCGGTGATTTTCGCAGCTAGCACATCAAGGGCGTTTTGAAAAATACGGGAAACGAACATTGCAAGCGATGGCCGCTAGCTCGAAAAACGCTGGGAAAACCAACTAAACTTTGAAGATCGCGATTCTCAGGAAATTCGTCTGCCCAATGAGTATCGTCCCACGAGTGACTATCGCACATGCGAGCGTTATCCTTTGGTCCGCTCGGTCTTAGTGATTCCGATTGGACCCGGTGGACGTCCCGATTGGGAGGCCCGCTTGATGGGGGTCACTGCCGACTTGGGCCGCGATGGCGTCGGGCTGGAATTGGCGACGGCCAACATCACCTCACCATCCCTGATGGTCGGCATTGAACGGCGCGATGGCGTGCTCTGCTATGCGGGCATTGAGGTGCATCACGCTCAAACGATCTCGCCCCATCGGCTCCGCGTCGGCGCGCAGTTCGGCGGCCGCGGTCAAGAACTTCTGACGCCCGCGAGTCTCGCCCCGACGTTCGATCCAACGACATCGCGTTTGACGTATGCCTTTGGCGAGGAAGTGCTCGCGGCCTGGTGCGAGATCGATGTCTTGCGGCGAATCCTGCTGGACCGCGTGCAGGTCTGTCCCCGTTGCAACGCCTTACCCACGTTCCGCCCCGGCTGCCGCAGTTGTGGCTCCGGGCGGATTGTCGCCGAGCGGTTGATCCATCACTTCGCGTGCGCTCATGTGGCCGCGATCAGTGATTTCGAGCAAGCTGATGGTCTGGCTTGTCCCAAGTGCCGCACCCGCCGATTGATTGTGGGCTCCGATTTTGAATATCAGCCGGGGCGCTCGCGTTGCCAGGATTGCCATTGGACGGGAACCGACCTGGAGCAAGTTGGACAATGTCTCGCGTGCGGATTTCGCTTCCCGGGTGGAAAAGCTTTTGTGCAGGAGTTGACCGGCTATCATGTTCACCGACTGGATCCATTGGCTTTCATCTCTGC
>JAYTUF010000904.1:0-3394 GCA_043744755.1 Anatilimnocola sp. | reverse complement strand
CCCGCCTGGAACGCTCGAAAGCGTTGCCCAAGTACGACATCGTGATCCGGCCACAGCAACCCAGAAGCGGGTAAAACAAGACCTGCCGCTCGCCTAAGGACTGTATGACGACCTAGTGGCAGAGTAGTTGCCATCAATAGCCATTTTAGGGTGATGCACAGGTCCTTATGCGTCCGGGCCGTGAAATGTGAAAGGCAGTGGGCAAAACTTGCAGGATCGGCATGACCGGAACCGATGAAACTACTGTTCAACCGATTGTTGACTTTATTGACCAACATTCGTAGGATTGCCCTGCAACGGTGGTTTTGGACTCTGGCCCCCGGACTGAAACGATGAGTCACACACTGTCCTGGTCGATTGATTCTGCCATGTCCCTTTCTCCAGTCATTCACTCGCTGGGCGCGGTCCCACCCCCGGCGGAAACGGCTGAAGGCAAACTAGTCTACTCGCCCGAATTGCAAGCCGAGCTTACGGCAGCCAGTGAGCAGTTGGAAACAGCTTCGCCACAAGAGATTCTCCGCTGGGCGGCAAATCGCTACGCTCCCAAGTTCACGATGGCAACAGCTTTCGGTCCGGAAGGCATGGTATTGATCCACATGCTGGCCGATGTTGCGCCGGAGACGCCGATTTTCAATCTCGATACCGGCTACCAGTTCGCGGAAACGTTGGAACTGCGAGAAGAAATCAAGCGGCGATACGGCATCAGCGTCGAACTGAAAAAGCCAGCGCTGACTGTGGAACAATTCGAACAGGCCAATGGCGGACCCGTGTATCGGACTGATCCCGATCGCTGCTGCTTCGAGCGAAAGGTGAAAGTGCTGCAAGAGGCGGCGATGGGAATGTATGCCTGGTCAAGCGCCATCCGACGGGATCAAAGTCCGGACCGAGCCGCGGCGCCAATCATTGGCTGGGACAAAAAGTTTGGGCTGGTAAAGATCAGTCCACTCGCCAACTGGACCAAGAAGCTGGTTTGGAACTTCATCACCCAGCACAACGTTCCCTATAACCCCTTGCACGACCAAGGCTATACCAGCATCGGTTGCTGGCCCTGCACCCGTGCGGTGGGAATCGGCGAGGACGAACGGGCCGGGCGCTGGAGCGGCCTGGCCAAGACCGAATGCGGGTTGCACAGCCAGTGATAGTTTCTGCCAAGACTGAATACGCGTGCATCGCCATCCTCGAACTGGCGACGCGTCACGACGGCGGGGAACCGGTACGCATCCGCGAGATCGCCGAGTCACACGGCATTCCTTCACGGTTCCTGGTCCAAATTTTGCTGCAACTGAAGAGCGCAGGCCTGGTGAACAGCACCCGCGGCGCGGCGGGCGGTTATCAACTGGCCCGCGAGCCGGGGGAGATTACGCTCGGTGACGTGATGTCAGTGGTCGATAGCCAATCGGGCACGATTCGTTCGTTCGCGGAACATCCGACGACAACCGCCAAGGTGCTGCTCAAATGCTGGCAGGATGTCGCCCGGCAAGAACGCGAAATGCTCAGCGAGATTTCGTTCGCCGACCTGGTGCTGCAATTGAAAGAGCAGGGCGAGGGGATGTATTACATCTGATGACGAATGTGCTGGAAAAGATCGTCGCCCACAAACGGCAAGAAATTGTATCGCTGAAATCGTCGCGCCCTGAAAGTGAATTGCGGGCCGCGGTCGTCGATGCACCGCCGCTGCGAGATTTTTTTGGTGCGCTGGCCGCCGATGGACCGATTAAACTGATCGCCGAAGTGAAAAAGGCCAGCCCCAGCAAAGGCGTGATCCGCGCCGACTTCAACCCAGTCGAGATTGCGAAGGCCTACGAATCCGCCGGCGCGACTTGCCTGAGCGTGCTGACCGACGAGCATTTTTTTCAGGGCAGTCTCGATTATCTTCGGCAAATTCGAGCCGCGGTGAAGTTACCGCTGCTGCGCAAGGATTTCATTCTTGAGACCTATCAACTGCTCGAAGCACGGCTCGCCGGTGCTGATGCGGTGCTGCTGATTGCCGAATGTCTCGACGATTGCAATTTGCGAAAGTTACATAACGAGGCAATCGAACTGGGCCTCACGCCGTTGGTCGAGTTCTATGACGAAGAAAACCTGGACCGCGTGCTCGCCGCCGGTGCCCAATTGATTGGCGTGAATAATCGCGACCTGCGGACTTTCGTTATCGATTTGGATCGCACGCTCAGAATGCGTGAGCGGGTGCCGCTCGATTGTGTGTTCGTCGGCGAGAGCGGCATCTTCACTCGCCAGGATGTGCTACGTTTGCAAGAGGCGGGGGTCGATGCCATGCTGGTAGGTGAGAGCCTGATGCGCGAGCCGGATATTGCCGCGGCCACGAGACGACTACTCGGAACGGGAGCCTGAATCATGCCAACGACGATGGAAAATATTTCGACGATCAACAGCTTCATCCGCACGGTGCTGGTCGTGGTGGTGCTGGGGGCCGCCGGTGTCGCCGGCTGGTTCGGCTACAACACTTTCAACAAGAACGAAATCGCCGCCCAAAAGAGCGCGGCGGAATTAGAGAAGGCCAATGAGCAACTGCAGCTAACCAAAAAGGATCTCGAAGCCAAAGCCGTCGAGATCGCCCAGAAGACGCAGCTTTTGCAAGAGCAGGAAATTGAGATCGCCAGCTTGAACAAGGACGTCGAACGGCTGGAAACTTCGCTCACGTTGCTGAAGGTCGATCATCGCCTCGCCCGGCTGACGGTCACCGATCAAGGCATCGATCAAAGCACCGGCCAGACATTCTCGCTGGTTGAATTCGTCGAATTGAATGACGAAGGAAAACCCCTCGATACGCCCCGCGAGTTTCGCGTCCGCGGCGATTTGGTTTACATTGATAACTGGATCGTCAAGTTCCAAGACAAGTACGTCCAAGAAGCAGATCTGGAACGGGGCACTTCGCTGATTCTGTTTCATCGCATCTTCGGCGACAAGCAGCAGCCGGCCGATGGCTTCCCGCTCGATGAGCAAGGGACTCGTCCCAAGGCCTATGCCCGCGGCGGGCAGATGACCGATCTGGAAAAGAAGATCTGGGGCGACTTTTGGAACATCGCCAATGATGAAAAGATGGCCCATGACATGGGCATCCGCGCGGCCCACGGCGGCGCTGTTTCGATGAAGGTGCAAAAGGGAAAGTCCTACAAGGTCCTCATGCGCTCGACTGGTGATCTGTCGATTGTGCCGGATGATAAACCCAACGCGGCGACGGAACGCTAAGAAACCCGGGGCCCTGGAGTCGCAAAACCGGCGAGCGATAACAGATTCGCGCCACTTTTCAACCTGCGATTAGCTGCCCACCGAAGGTAAACCTCCAGCGAAGGCGTCTGCGCGCAGACGTTCGAGGTTTGTGGGAATGTGAAAGAGGTCGGGTCTTCACGAACTATTCGGCCTGTTCCCGTTC
>JAYTUF010000903.1:0-3394 GCA_043744755.1 Anatilimnocola sp. | reverse complement strand
GCATCAGCCTGCTCGCGGGACTACTCAACACAGCCCACTTGCCGACGATGGCGGCCACGCTCGCGCAGCGGCTTGGTGAGGGCGGCGCCGGGTTCTCGGGCAGTGAATTGATGGTGCTGGCGCTGGGCGGCCTGATGATGAGCGTCGGTTTGGCGTTCAAGCTGTCGGCCGTGCCGTTCCACTTTTGGGCTCCCGACGTATTCGAAGGGGCGACTGCGGAAGTGAACGCGTATTTGAGCGTCGCTTCCAAAGCGGGCGCATTGGCCCTGCTCGTCCGTGTGACGATTGGCTTAGGGATCATCGCGCCCACGGGTCATGAACCGGGCGAACGGACCGCGAACTGGAAAGCCGTGCCTGCCGCCGGCACGGTCGCAGCCATCGATCCCACCCTGCTGCAGGTGAACTTTCAACCGCCTGCTGAAGCTACGCCGCACCCAGTCGTGCCGCCAACAACTCCTGTGATCGAAAAGTCGCCCTCGGTCATTCGCGCTGAAGGGACCGCGGCCCTCTCCCCGGTCCGCGGGTTTATCGCGCGGTTGGTCGCCCTGTTCGCGATTGTCACTTGCACCTTTGGCAACCTGGCCGCCTATGGACAAAACAACATCAAGCGCCTGTTTGCCTACAGCACCATCGCTCACGCGGGTTACATGATGATGTCGATCCCCGCGGTTATGGTCTTGGCAGGAACCAGCAACGGTGGTCCGGAGCGAGCGATTGCCGCGCTGGCGATTTACATTGCCGTTTACTTCTTCATGAACCTGGCCGCCTTCGCGGTGATCGCCTTCTTGCGTAATGCGATGCGCAGCGAAGACCTGGCCGATTATGCCGGCCTAATCAAGCGCTGCCCACTGACGGTGATCTGCTTCTCGTTGATCTTGTTCAGCCTCGTCGGTCTGCCGCCGCTGTCCGGGTTCATTGGCAAGTTTGCGATCTTTGCCTCGCTGGTCGAAGCCTACCAGGCCGCGGGCAAGGATGGCTTCTTCCTGCTCGTGCTGATTGTGGTCGGCGGTTTGAACACCGCCATCAGCCTGTTCTATTATCTCCGCGTCGTGAAGATCATGACCATCGACGACGAGCCGCGCGAGCGCCGGCCGTTTGTGTTTTCCGATGTCTCGCTGGCCAGCGCCTTCCTGTGGCTGATTTCGCTTCCCACGATCGGTTTGATCATCAACTGGGAAGGGCTCAATCGCCTGGCCCTCGCCGCCGCCCGTCAGTTGTTTTAAGGCCGAGTTTTTTGCCAAACATGACCGAACTTTCAACCTTCGACTTGCTCAACCGCCTGGTAGTGCTGCACAGCCGTTCGCTGGCGTCGTACCTGAATTTCGCTCGGCCCTGGGCGTTGCAGGCGCATCCCAAATCGCTGGCCGTGCTCGAGCAGATGGTCGAAGATCAGCAGCAAACGGTCGATCGTCTGGCGGGGTTGATCATGGAGACGGGCCCGGTCGATCCTGGCGAATACCCCATCATCTTCACCGGCTGGCATGATCTTTCCGTCGAGTGGCTGGTCAACAAGTTGATCGAGCGGCAGCAAAAGACGATTGCCATCATTGAAAAAATTGTGGCGCAGCTGAACCTCGCTCCGTACGCCCAGGCGGTCGCCAGGGAAGTGCTGGGGCAGGCCAAGGGTCATCTCGAAAACCTGCAGGAAGTAGCCGGCGAACTGCAAATCGTGCCGGTGTAAAGTGCTTTTAAGAAACGCGATCGCATGGACCTTTACGATACCCATGCTCATCTGGCCGATCCGCATTTGGCCGCTGATCCCGCCGGCGTGATCGAGCGAGCTCGATTGGCTGGCGTGAAGCGGATTCTGGCCGTCGGCACCACGGCCGATAACAGCGAAGCTTGTCATCGCATCGCTCGAGAGCACTCGGCCGCGGTCCGCAGTTCAGCAGGCATTCATCCCAATCACGCGGGCGAAGCGCTGGCCGGAGACTGGGCGCGGATTGAAAGACTGGCCCAGCAACCCGAAGTGGTCGCGCTCGGTGAAACGGGATTGGACCTCTACTGGAAGGACTGCCCGCTGGAACTCCAGCAGGATTATTTCGACCGGCACATCCGCCTCTCGCAGCAAACAGGTCTGGCACTGGTGATTCATCTGCGCGAGACGGCCGTCGAGATTCTATCCATGCTGCAAGTGGCCCGCCGGCGGGGTGAACTCCGCGGCGTCATGCATTCGTTCACCGGCGACGAGCCGCAGGCCGAAGAGTTCCTGGAGCTTGGTTTGCACATCAGCTTTGCGGGGATGTTGACGTTCAAAAAGTCGGACGAGCTCCGCGCGGTGGCGGCGAAGATTCCCGACCATCGCCTGCTAGTTGAAACCGATTCGCCCTATCTCACGCCGCATCCGTTTCGGGGACAGCGGCCGAATGAACCGCGGCTGGTGGTACATACGGCTGGATGTCTGGCGGAAGTTCGCGGGTTGAAGCTCGCTGAACTGGCGGACCTGACGACGGCCAACGCGCTGCGCTTGTTCTCATGCGAATCGTAATCGCAAGCTATCCCAGTCTGCGCTGAATGCGGCGGTAGATCAGCAGCAAGTCGTGCTCCAGCGATTCCACATCGGCGAAGACCTCCGTTTCGCTGGCCCAATCGTCATCGTCGTTCTCGGCCCCATCGTGGAGGATGTCTTGCGCGAGGCTCGCCAGCGTTGCTTGCACGGTCTCGTCGCTGCCGTAGCGGGTGCGCATCGCCAGCCGCGCTTCGCTGGGGGCGAATTCGATCAATCCACAGATGGAATCTTCGGAAGGGTACATGGTCGCGAGCGTCAGGAAATAGGATCTTGCTTTAGTAGGGTCAGGTGAACGGATATGAAAAAAGGGGTAGTAAAACTGGACTAAGCAATTTGCCGGCGAACCGGTTGGATCGTGATGGGTTGCGTCTTCGAGCCGGCAAACAGCCGCAGGCCCTGGTGCTGCGATGCGGTTTGCAAACTGGCATGCACGTCGGCGAGCAGCGCTCGCACCTTGTCGAGAGCCAAGGTCTCGTCAACTTCCCAAGCGGAAAAATCGGCGGGCAGGAAAGGCTCATCAGTGTGAGTGGTGTCGCGCCCGTCGCCGGGTCGGGGCGGGCTGCTGGTCCGCTGCGTCAGTCGGAACGCGTAAGGTCCGAATTCGAGGACCGAACCGAGCGGCAATTCCGCGACATCGAGCGACACTTCGTCCACCAGCAACTCAGGTCCAACACCGAAACGGCGAACGCTCACCGTTTCGGCGCCGCACTCGTCGCTCTTGATGTACAGATACAAATAAGTCTCGGGGAACGCATTGTCGGCCAGCACCAGGTCGCAGTCGGCGGCGGTGCCAATCATGAAGACCGGCCCGGGAATCGCGCGGAACATCTGTCGCGCCTGTCCGCGAACAATTTCCAGCCCCCAGACCGTCCGCGGCCAGGCCAC
>JAYTUF010000902.1:0-3397 GCA_043744755.1 Anatilimnocola sp. | reverse complement strand
CGAGATTCATCAAAGGTTTTTGACGCTGCGTGATTTCGCCGAAGTCCCGCGCACCGTCTCCTTTGTGATGAGCGCCGGTGGACCGACGAAGTGGTACGCAGCGCGCAAGGGACGTCCCCTTTTGAAATTGCAGTTAGAAGCCATCGACTGGGCCTTGGACCAACCGCCTCCGGAGTATTTTAAACGCGAGACGGGAAAGTTGGAAAAAGCGATCATTGAGAAGTGGGAACAGGGCATCACGAGGCTGCGCGAGTTTCGCAAAAAACTAGCTGCGGGAGGCGTGCCTCACGACCCCCAGGCGAGGCTTTGGTTTGAAGGGAAATGAGACAGTCAATCTCCAAACGTCCTGTTAAGCCTTTCCCCATCGGCGCGTGTAGTCCGGCCTGATGTCTTGTAAGATTATCCGCAGGTTCAGTAACCACCTTCGTATTCAGCGGATGTCATGAGATGCCAAGCCGGTTGTCCTGTTGCGTCAATGTTCTTTGCCTGGGCTTAGGGTTTTGCGTGTTGATCGAGCTGAGGTCTTCAGCGCAAGCTCAAGAACCGTCGCGGACGAAGTGGACGACCTCGCGGATCACGGGTTCACCGCAACCTCCTTCGCCGTATGTGACGGAGCGGGTCTTTCCATCGCTGTCGTTTCAGGAGCCTTGCGAATTGGTTGCCGTTCCCGGCACTAATCGGCTGCTCGTGATCGAGGTGAAGGGGAATCTCTATACCTTCGAGAACAAACCGACGGCGGAAACAGTTGAGACGGACCTTTTCGCCGAAATGACGAAGATTGAAAAGGACTGCTTTCGTGTCTATGGCATCACGTTTCATCCGAAGTTTGCGGAGAACCGTTACTGCTATATCTCTTACGTGCTGAATGGCCGCACGCCGCAGGGGACGCGGGTTGCCCGGTACAAGGTGACGGCGACTGATCCTCCCAAGCTGGATGGCGCCTCGGAGCAAATCGTCATCACCTGGCTGGGCGGCGGCCACAATGGCGCGCACTTGCAGTTTGGTCCCGACGGAATGCTGTACATCTCGGCCGGCGATGGGGGCGATAGTTTTCCCGCGGACGGGCACAACACGGGGCAGGACGTCAGCGATTTGCTCGCGTCCGTGTTGCGGATTGATGTCGATCTGCCGGAGGGCAATAAGCCCTATCGAATCCCCGTTGATAATCCGTTTGTCAACACGCCCAAAGCCCGCGGCGAAGTATGGGCCTATGGACTCCGCAATCCGTGGAAGATGTGCTTCAACCCAGCCGATGGTTCACTGTGGGTCGGCGATGTCGGCTGGGAATTGTGGGAGATGATCTACCGCATCGAGCGCGGAGGAAACTATGGCTGGAGCTTGATGGAAGGGAAGCAGCCGGTGCATCGCGAGCGGCTACGCGGCCCGACGGCGATCTTGCCGCCGACCATCGAGCACGACCATACCGAAGCCCGCAGCATCACGGGTGGATACTTCTCGCAAAGCGACCGGCTGCCGGAGCTACGCGGGGCGTATGTTTATGGCGACTATGTCACCGGCAAAATTTGGGGCGCACGGTATCAGGAAGGCGAGGCAACCACGAAGGAAGAACTCGTTGATACGACGATTGCGATTGTCAGCTTTGGACTCGATCAGGCAGGTGAAGTGTTGATCGTCGATTACGGCGGAACAATGCATCGCTTGAAACCCAATCCCCGACGCGGACAGAACCTTGATTTTCCGATGAAGTTGAGTGCAACGGGTTTGTTTAGCAAATTAGAGAATGCCAAGCCGGCCGAAGGTGTGATTCCGTACCGCATCCATGCCCAGCCTTGGGAAGACGGCACGACCGCGCGGCGGTATGTCGCTTTGCCCGGCGATTCGCAGCTTTCGACATATAAGAAAACCGATGTGCAGATCGGCTTGATCGCGGGGGAGTTTCAGTTCCCCACCGATGGTGTGCTGGCCAAGACCATCTATTTGGAAATGGAAGCCGGCAAACCCGCGTCGCAGCGGGCCGTCGAGACGCAGGTGCTGCATTACGATGTCGATACCTGGAAGGCTTACAACTACATCTGGAACGACGAGCAAACCGAAGCGGTGCTCGCCCCTGATGTCAGCAGCGACCGCACGTTTATCATTCGCGATGCCCAAGCGCCAGGCGGCACGCGGCAACAAACGTGGCATCATGCGAGCCGGACCGAGTGCATCCTGTGCCATACCACGCGGGCCGCATCGATTCATGGTTTTCGGCTGCCGCAACTTCAGGCGAGTGATTTGCAGGTGATCTCAAAGAGCACCCTGCTCGCCGAACCACTGCCGGAGAAGATTGCCGCGTATCCCGTCGTTCACGATTCCGCGGCTGCGCTGGATCAACGAGCGCGAGCCTATCTGCACATTAACTGCGCCCATTGTCATCGGCGCGGTGGTGGCGGTTCGGCGTCGTTCGACGTGCAGTACGAAATCCCACTCGACAAAACCCGGCTCTTTACGCGCCCCACGCAAGGTACATTTGGCATGCATGGCGCGCAAGTGATTGCGCCGGGCGATCCGTATCGCTCCGTACTCTATTACCGCATGGCGAAGTTGGGTCACGGCCGCATGCCGCAGTTCGGTTCGCAAGTGGCCGATGCGCAGGGCTTGAAGTTGATTCACGATTGGATTGCGTCCTTGCCGCCGGCCAAGGACGACCCGGCTCAAAAAGCAGCCGAACGAATCCGCGCGGAACATGCCGCAGAGCTGGCCACTCCAAGCGGTGAGTCACTTACGAAGCTGCTCGCAGTGCCCAGCGCGGCGCTGCAACTCGTTACCGCGCTCGACGCTGGTCGATTGGCCGAAGCGCAACGCAATACTGCCATCCAGCGGGGGAATGCCGCGGAGGACCCGCTGGTTCGCGATTTGTTCGAGCGTTACTTACCCGAAGAACAACGGCTGAAACGGCTCGGCACCGCCGTTAGAGCTGCGGACATTCTGGCCTTGAAAGGTGATGCTTTGCGAGGCAAGAACCTGTTCCTGCAGGCTGCCGGCGTGCAATGTCGCAACTGTCACCGCGTCGGCGATCAAGGCAAGGCCTTCGGTCCCGATCTGACCCAAATCGGCAAGAAGCTGGATCGCCCGAAGATGCTGGAGAGCATCTTGGAGCCTTCCAAGAACATCGATCCGCAGTATGTTACTCAGTTGATCGAAACCATTGATGGCCGGGTCGTCTCCGGCTTGCTTGTGCGTCGCACAGCAATCGAAACGGTCTTGAAGACCGCGGACGGCAAAGAGGTCGCCATCCCCACTCGTGAGATTGAACAAGCGGTCACGCAGCAACAGTCCCTCATGCCCGATCTACTGCTGCGGGAAATGACCGGCCCGCAAGTCGCGGATTTGCTGGAGTATTTCGTGGGGTTGAAGTGACACTTCTCCCTCTCCTCGGTACTCCGGGGAGAGGGCC
>JAYTUF010000901.1:0-13395 GCA_043744755.1 Anatilimnocola sp. | reverse complement strand
ATGGACCTGGAAGCCCGCCGGCAAATCACCGCGGCGCGGCTGCGCGCGAAGATCAAAGAGAATAAACTGGACGAAGCCCAGCAATTGCTCGATCAGTTGCGAGGCATTGAATCGCGGACCGATGTCGGCCGCTTGCTCGATCAACAGAATATCAAATCAATCGACACCATCACGCAAAAGCGGATCGATCAACTTCTCACCGATGCCCGCACCTTGCTCAGCAAGTTCCTTGACCCTGAGTTGGCCAACATTCTCCAGCGTGAATTGGCCATTGCGAAGAATCCAAAACCCGCCGCCGTGCCCGCGAAGACACCAGCGAAACCTGCACCGCAGGCTACACCAGCGCCCACTCCGGCGCCGTCAAAGTAGGTTTTGTTTCTTGCCGAACGCCCCGCTGACTGCTCCAATGCTGGACGGCTTCGAAGATGTTTTTGTCGGAACAGTTCGCGCCGGGCTCCGTCATGTTAGGCAGCTTCCCGGTGCTGAGATCATCCCTTGTGGTCGCTCCAGTCCCTCGACCAGTTTCCTAATATGCGGACGCGCGACCGACGTTACGGGTCCGCATTAATGCTAGTTGTACCTCAAAGTTGCGCCAGGGTTCCTATGCCAGAATACACGCACACGCTGATTCCTGATCGCGTCGATTTCGTCCCCGACCCGCAGCAAGTCGGTTCGTTCCTGGCATCTCTCTTAACGCTGGGTGCCGCGCCCTTGAAGCCGACCGTTACCGCGTCGAAACTGTCTGGCGAAGTCAGAACATTCAAGAATCCCTTCACCGGCAAAACGGATTCCTTCCCGATGCGCAAAGCCGAGACGCTGAAGGACGTGGCGGTGGTGCCGGGCGCACTGAACGGGTTCGACGATTACAACGTCACACTCGCGGGGAAGGGACCGCCCAAGCTTCCCACCTTCGTCTTTGACCTCAAGGGCAAATACGATTTTCTTGTTCATTGCTGCCTACGCTCGGAAGTAGTCTCAACCTCCGACTGGCACGACGAAGTTCCGATCAAACGAAAGGTGGAATTCTTCGGACGGCCATGCAGCTCAAAAGATCGGTTGGGCATCTTTCATAAGCCGAATAGCCTGGAAATCATCGAGGTCCCGAAGGCAGGTTGCGCACGCTTTTGGATCGAGTTTGAGTATGGCAAGATGCTGTTTCCTCCAATCGTGGACCGCATCGATTTGATCGAGCCAAAGATAGTAGCGGCGGCTGAGAAGGAGTTCGCCGTGAAGTTTGTCCAAGGTTGTCACTGGTGCGCGTGAGGAACCTCCAACGGCTGAAGGTTTTGCGAGCTTCAACGGTAATCAACATGCAAATTCAAAAAGTTATTCTGTTGACCACACCCTTGCTGTGCCTGATTGGTTGTGGTGACAACACAACAATACAACCGCCGGTGGTCGAACAATCCACAGCCTCTACCGCCGCTGCGACCACGGACGGTGACCAAAGCTCGGCTCATCAATTCGGGGCGTTTTCATTCGCGATTCCCAAAGGCTGGACCGTTGCTGCGCCCGATCGAGACAAGACCAAGGCCGTGATCTTGCTCGATGGTACCAACTGGCAAAACGCCAAGGCCATGATCAAAGTTGACGTTGGTACACCAACGGCGCCGACCGCGCGGAAACTGGCTGAGGGGTTCGCAAGTAGTACAGGCGGAACAGTAGCCGCCGAGTCGCTTGATTTCGATGGCACGCCCGCCGTTAGCGCATCCACGAAAAGCACGACGCTCACGACACCACGCAACATGATCGTCATTTACCGTCACGAAAAGGCTTACTTGTTAATGGCCGGTGCGGTGAAGGATGTTGACCTGAGCGAAGCGATTGCCCAGATTCGCGAATCTTGGAAATGGACGGAACCGTAGGACGCGGGATCGCCGCAAGCCGCGCGGGTTCTGAGATCAACGTCGTTCGCCGCGGCCCGCTGAACGGTTCTGTTTGGCGTCAATGGCCGGGACCAGCAGCAACACACCCAGTTCCAGCATTACCACCCGGCCGTCACGCCGTGGCCGCTCGCAGCAGCGGCGTCTGCCGCGCGAGGGCGGTTTGCAAGCGCTCTTCCGCGCACGGATGATAGGGCAGTCGTTTGATCCAGAGCAGTACCAGCATAGCGCCACCCGCGGCCAGCACCAGCGCCGGCCAGCGGTACTCGACACCCCCTTCGCTGGAGAGAGCAACCAGCCAGTCGAGCACTGGCCAGGCTTGCACGACTTCGGGCGTGATCCGGCTGTGCATCACACCCAGGCCGTTATGCACGAGATGATAGGCCATCGCCGGCAGCAGGCTGTTCGTCTTGACCGCAATGTAACCAATCACCAAGCCCACCACGGTCGCCGCCAGCGATTGTTGCAGCAGGCCATGCGCGACTCCGAACAGGACGCTGCAAATTGCAATCGCCGTCCACTTATGTCCCATCCGCCGCAGACCGGAGAGGATGAACCCGCGGAAGGCCAGCTCTTCGCAGATCGCAGGCGTGACGGCGACGAGCAACAGCAGCTCCGGCAGTGTGGCTTGTTGAATTAAGGTTTCGAGAGGCGCGAGCGCTCGCAGTGTTTCATCGCTGAGTGGATAAACGGCCCGAATGCCCGCCCCCAGCCACATCAGCGCGGGATGCAGCAGCGCAGCCAGCAACATCGCGGCAGGAACAGTGGACCAGAACGAAGGCGCCTGCAGCAGCAACGTCTGCCGCGGTTTGCGAGTCAGCATGATTGCCATCAAGCAGGCAGGCGTGGCAATCAGCGCGGCCTGCACCACGAGCGTGGTCACGGCGAATTGCGTCCAGCCCTGCGGCATGGGAATCGTGAAACTGGCGACGAAGCGAATGACCAGCAGCAGAACGCCGCAGACAATCGCTTCCGCCGGCGAGGGCGTATCTTCCCGATCACGAATCAAATGTCTCAGCCACAGGCCCACGCCGAAGCGTTCGCTTTCTCGGAACAGCACCGACTCGCTATTGAACTGTTGAATCGCCCAGCGAATGGCCAGCCAGCAGCAGAGCGCGGTGACGCCGATTACAAACGGGCTATAGCGGAGCGCTTCGAGATACTGACCTTCCATCAGCGCTCGCAAGAGCAACATTACGCCGGTGACAGGAATCAGGCTGAAGCCCAGATCGAGCCGAACTTGCGGCAGCAGCGGCAAGATCATCAGCGGCAAGCTGATGAGCAGCAGCGGCATCAAATAATATTGCCCTTCCTTCGTGCTCCGCGCGAAGGCAGCGATGGCGAGAGCCAGCGCGCTGAACAATGCCGAAATCGGCACAATCGCGATTCCTAACCAACACAGTGATGAGATCGGCGGCGGGCCTAGGTCCATCATCATGGGTGACGACGTGGCCTGGGCCATTTGCATGAAGAACAGCGATCCGGTCAGTCCCATGCAAATCAGGTTCAGCAGCGACGTCGCCATGCTGAACGTGGTCACGGTCAGCAGTTTTCCCCAGACGATTTCATCGCGCCGAGCGGGACTGACGAGGAGAGTTTCCAATGTCCCTCGTTCCTTCTCTCCCGCGCACAGATCAACGGCCGGGTAGAAAGCGCCCGTGAGTGCCCAGATCAGCACCACAAACGGCAACACTTTCGACCAGATCGCAGCCCGGCGACGAAAGGTCTCGGCCACATCGGTATTCACCACTTCAAATGGCCGGGCGGCACCCAGTGGAATGTCGCTCAATCGCAAGTTGTCCTGCACCATCGCCTCGCGCCAACGTCGCAGGATTAGATCAAGGCGGTTCAAGGCCACGCGCGAGCCATCGCTGGCCGAATCGACAAAAATCTCCGGCTGCGGCACGTCATCCAAATCGGCGACTTGTAGTTTCTTCTCACCGACCTCACTCTTCGCGCGGCGGAAGCGGGCAATGTGCTGCGCAAAATCGGGAGGAAAATAGACGACTGCATCGTATAGTCGGATGGCAATGTCGCGCTTGGCGGCATTTCGCACATCTTGAACGTCACTGACTGGCTGCGAACTTGCCGGTTCGAACTTGAGTTCGAGCAGTTTCGCTTCCGACTCCGTGCAAAGCGCCCGCGTGAAGTGTTCCTCCTCCAGCAACACCGGCTGCTGGGGCAGGCTGGCCACGCCGACGACGAGCACCTTGGACGGTTGTTCTTTCAGGAACTGCTGCATCTGGCACCAGACCATCGCCAGCAATGGATACATCAGCAGCGGCAGCACGACAATGGTGAACAGCGTGCGGCGATCGCGCAACTGATCGCGCAGCTCGCGGAGATAAATCAGCCTGATGTTGGTCCAACTCATGCGTGGCTCGTGGATGAAGCAGGGAGGGATTGGCTACTGGTGGCCGGTGCGGCGAACAAACTGGCGGGAACCGGCACATCGCTGTGCAGGTTGATCAAGCGGAAAAACATCTCTTCCAAGTCATGCTCGCCATAAATGGCCGCTAATTCTTTCAGCGTCCCTTCGGCCAGGATCTGGCCCCGGTGCATGATGGCAACCCGGTCGCACAGTCGCTCCGCTTCGCGCATGATGTGCGTCGAAAAGATGATGCATTTGCCCAGATCGCGCAGTTCGGCGACTGTTCTCAGCAACGCGCGGGCGACGAGTACGTCGAGCCCCGCGGTTGCTTCGTCAAAAATCAGTACAGGTGGATCATGCACCAAGGCCCGCGCGATCGAGACCTTCTGCTTCATGCCGGTAGACATTTTGGCGCCGAGCACATCGCGGATGTCCTTCATCTGCAAACGCTCGAACAGATGCAGCATTCGCTCACGCAAGTGCTCCCGCGAGAGGCCATATAACCGGCCGAAGTATTCGACCATTTCCCAGGCAGTCATCCGGTCGTAGATCGCGGTGTTGCACGAAACGACGCCAATCTGCCGGCGGACTAGCGCCGGTTGAGTCAGCACGTCGCAACCGTTGACCGCAGCCGATCCACCCGTCGGTTGCAGCACGGTGCTGAGGATCCGTAGCGCGGTTGTCTTGCCCGCGCCGTTGGGTCCGAGCAGGCCATAGATTTCGCCGGCCCGCGCTTGAAACGAAATGCCGGCCAGCGCCACGCGCGGGCCTTGATGCAAATCGGGATACGACTTTTCGAGTCGGCAAACGTGAATCATGCGGGCCGCTGCCAATGGGGGTGAGAGGAGTGCGACCGATGTGGAGCGTACAGTGCAACATAGGTCACTCGTCAGCTCCCGCCATTGGTTTGCCGATCCTGCGGAATCTGCGGTTGGCAGCGGCGTCGAGTGCCTGGTGTGATTGCTTCGACGGCGAATGATCCGTGCCTGACCCGCATCTTCCGCACCGTAAGGTAGGTTCTCAATGCCCACGCACTACATTGACACCTGCCACCGGAATCGAACATGTCGATCACTGCCGAAAACGTCTCCTTGTCCGGCAATTCCTCTAATTCGTCGTCGGCGCCCCCGGTGGCCAGCAAACCGCTGACGGCCGGCGCTGGCTTTTTGCCGGTGGAGCCCGTGACGATCGATGAGACGGGCTTGACGCTGCCGGAAATCGAAGCGCTGATTCTCAAACAACTGCTCACTGCCGGTTCAACTGTCGGCCGGCGGATTGCCGATCAGATCAAGCTGCCCTTCGGCATCCTGCAGGAAGCGCTCCGCAGCTTGAAGAATCAGATGCTGCTCAGCTACAAGGGGCAGGCCACCGTCGGCGATTTTGAATACGACCTGACGGACGAAGGGGACAAACGAGCCCGCTTTTATCTCGAACGCTGCACCTACTGCGGCGCCGCGCCGGTGCCGCTGAAGGATTACATCATCAGCATTGAACAGCAATCGGTCCGCAAGTCGAGACCCAGACTGCCGGACTTGTGCGCTGCCTTCAATGACCTCCTGATGCCGCCGGCCATGATCAGCCAGATTGGCCAGGCCGTGCATGGCGGCAAAGCCATCTTTCTGTTTGGTCAGCCCGGCAATGGCAAAACGAGCATTGCCGAGCGGGTGATTCGCTCCATTGGTCAATACGTGTGGATTCCGCGCACCGTTACCACGTCCGGCGAGATCATCCGCCTGTTCGATCCGGCGAATCACGAAGAAGCCCCGCCGGTGGCCAGCGGCGCGCTGCTCGATCTGCTGCACTACGATCGCCGCTGGGTGCGAATCAAACGCCCCTCGATCATCGTCGGCGGCGAACTGCGGATGGAACAGCTCGAAGTGGCTTTCAATCCGGCGACCGGGATTTTAGAGTCGCCCGTGCAATTGAAGGCAAATTGCGGCGCTCTCGTGGTGGACGATTTCGGCAGGCAGCGAATGGGCGCTGCTGAGTTGCTCAATCGCTGGATCGTGCCCCTCGAAAAGGGATACGACTACCTTTCGCTCCCTTCGGGCCGGAAAGTGCAGGTGCCTTTCGATCAGTTGCTGATCTTCGCGACGAATCTGCCGCCGCAGAAACTGGTCGATGAGGCCTTCTTGCGGCGCATTCCGTACAAGATTGAAGTCAACGATCCCTCGCCGCGCGACTTCCGCGAATTGCTGAAGCTCTGCTGTCAAAAGATGGGGATCGAATTTCGCGAGGATGCCTTCGAGCACCTACTCGCGCGGCATTATGTAGAAATCGGTCGCCCGCTCCGCTATTGCCACCCGCGCGACCTGGTCCAGCAAGTGCGGACCTTCTGCGAATTCCACGATTTGCCGCTGGTGCTCACAGCCAAAGGGCTCGATGTTGCCGTGCGGAACTATTTTGCTGGGCTGACCGACCAGCGAATTGCGACGACAGCTTAGCGTTACGTGGGTCGTTGTTCGAGCGCCGCGATTTCGGCCAGCAAGCGTTCGCGGATGTGTGTGAGATAGCCGGAATCGGTGATCTTGCCGCCCCGTTCCCGGTCGGTGACGTAGAACACATCCACCACCTGATCGAGATGCGTGCCGATGCGGGCGATGCTGACCGACAGGTTCACATCGAACAGCGTCCGCGAGATCGTGTAGAGCAGTCCCATGCGGTCATAGGCGAACACGGCCAGAATGGTGCAAGTGTCCGAAGTGTTGTTATCGAACGTCACCCGCGTCGGGAGATGATTCACCGCAGCCGTCTGAGCCAGCGTGCGGTCCTGCCACAGCTTGCGAAACACGGGAGGCTGATCGCTCGGATGCTTTAAGGCTCTTTCCAGGGCCTCGCTGACTTCGTCCATTCGCTGTGTCGAGGGGACGCCGGTTGCCTCCTGATCCTGCACATAAAAGCGGTCCAGCACCAGGCCGCGGCGGAGCGTGTTGATTTCAGCCGAAAGAATCTGCTGCCGTTGGCTCGTCAGCGTGCCGGTCAAGCGATGAAAAATGCCCGCCGTGATTTCTTCATAGGTGCCAATGGTGTACTCGACGACATTCCGCAGCGGAATGTAGCGACCCCAAGCCATGGCCTGATGGTGCGGCAAGTTGCGGAGCCGTTCCAGTTCTCCCACGACCTGCTCCGTCGGTCCCGCGAACAAGCAGCACGCGGGCAGGTTGGCGATTTGCTCTTTCCACCACTCCTGATCGGGATAACGCTCTGCCAGCAACCGCAACTCTTCGCGCTGCGCCTGTTGTCGCTGACTGGCCTGCGCGGCGGGGGAATCGCTGGCGAGCAGTGCGAGCGTATGCTCGTATAAATCGGTGAGCAGTTGCTGCTTCCAATCGTTGAGCACACCCGGCCCTACCGCCGTCAGGTCCGCGAGCGTCAGCACATAGAGCATTTTGAGCATTTCCGGCGAACCGACCTCGGCCGCGAACGGCACGATCACCTGCTCGTCATGAATATCGTGCTGCTGCGCGAGATGCGACATCCGCAGATGCTTGAGGACCAACATGCTGAGCTGTTCAGTCTCGTGGTTTTGCAACCGCAGCCGCTTGCCCAGTTGCAGAGCCTGCCGAGCGCCCAGTTCGCTATGGTCTTCGACATAGCCTTTGCCCAGGTCGTGGATGAGAGCGGCCAAGTGCAGGATTCGTTTGTCGCGCAGGCTGCGGTAGACCTGGCCGGGGACGCCTGGATTCTGCTGCAGGTTACCGATAGCCTCGACGGCGCGGAGAGAATGTTCATCGACCGTGTAACGATGATAGGCATTGAACTGCAGCAGTCCGCGGGCATGGCTCATCGCGGGGATGATTCGCTCCAGGACGCGCAGCTCATGCAACCTGCGCAGTGATTCAGACAACCGACTCGGGGTGGCCAGCAGCGAAAGAAATCGCTGGGCCAATTCTTCCGGCACCGGTTCCGCGGGATCGACAGGGGGTTGAGTCGCCATCGAAAGACGAATCGTCTGCCAGGTTTGGGGATCGACGCGTTTGTTATAGAGGTTGGCAACTTCGAGCAATCGCAACACTTGCGCGACGTCTCCCTTCAGCTTGCTCAGTCCGCGCTGCGTGGTGAAGACGGTCTGCGGACCAATCCGATAGTCGCCTTCAAACTGATGGCTGAACAGCGGATCGGTCCACTCTCGCCACCAGCGCCGCGGCTGAGCATTCGCGCATACATTGCCGGCGATTTCCCGCACTGCACTGGTATGCGTGAAGTACTCGCGCATGAATTGTTCGACCGGCAGCAGGCCTTCTTGCGGCGGATAGTTGCGGTGTTCGGCCACGCGCAATTGTTCATGCCGCTCGAGCAGGTCATTGGCTTTGTCGGCCTGAAAATGCAGGTCATTCCGCAGCCACAAAAGAAAGTCGCGAGCATCACGGAGGCGGATGAATTCATCTTTCGTTAGTTCACCGGCCTGCATGAGCGCTTCGGGATCGCTGACGCCATAGCGGGTGAAACCGACCCAGCGGATCAGTTGAATATCGCGCAGGCCGCCGCGCGAACGCTTAAGGTTTGGTTCGAGCAGAAAAACCGTCTCACCGAATTTGGAACGCTCTTCCTTGCGGGCTTGCTCCACCGTGCGCAGCAGACGGGGCCATTGCCAGCGGGCGAGCCGGGCAAACGCCGGCCGGAAGGATTCAAACAGATCTTCACTCCCCGCGAGCCGGCGAGATTCGGTGAGCGCGGTATAGATCGTCGCGTCTTGCCGCGCGAGTTGCACCGCTTGCCGCGGATTACGGGCGGCAAAGCCAATTTCCAGGCCAGTATCATAGAGGTTCTGTGAGAAGCGGCGGACCAGCGGCAGATATCGCTCTTCGGCGCCGGCCGGATGCAGCAGCATTACATCCAGGTCGGAGAAGGGAGCCATTTCGCGACGACCGAACCCGCTATGGGCGACGATGCAGGTCTCATGCGGTGCCGCCTTGCGTAACGGCTCAGGCAAATCGTCCACGGCAGCCTGGTACAAACTCAGAACTACTTCTTCCAGCAATTCCGCAAAGTGCGTGCAGACTTGCACGCCGAGAGACCCGCTTTCGTGCTGTTTGCGCAGTTTGCTGCGGCCTTCCAGAAGGCTTTCTTTCGCAGCGAGAACGGCAGGATGCAAGCGAGGTCCACTAGCCATTGGCAGTCGTTTTAGAGCGCGTCTTCACCCGTTTCGCCCGTGCGAATCCGGATGACGTTGGAGAGCTCATGCACAAAAATCTTGCCATCGCCAATTTGCCCCGTCTGGGCAGCCCGCATGATCGTATCGAGTACCAAGGCCAGATTGGCGTCGGAGACCACAACTTCAATTTTTACTTTCGGGACGAAATCTACCGCGTATTCCGTGCCGCGATACATTTCGGTGTGACCCTTTTGCCGGCCAAACCCGCGCACTTCGCAAATCGTCATGCCATGCACGCCGCGCTCGGCCAGCGCGTTCTTAATGTCTTCCAACTTGAAATGCCGGACAATTGCTTCGACCTTTTTCATGGTGTTGTTCCTGAAGGCAAACTCAACGCCAGATGCGGAGCCTCGCCTGACGGGCAGCGTACCTGAAGTGGCGACCGGGTGTATGAAAAATCGGCCGAGCCCAGCAGCAGGCTCCCGAACATAGGAACGAACCAGCCGGTGTTAGCCGGCTGGTTCGCCACTGGTTGATCGCTAAGCTCTAGTCTACTACTCGCTTACAGCGAGATGTAGCCCTCTTCGCCGTGCTGGCTCAGATCGAGGCCGGTCATTTCTTCGTCTTTGCTGACGCGGAGGCCCATTGTCACATCCAGAATCTTGAGCAGGATGAAGGTGACGACGGCAGCAAAGACCCACGTTACCGCGGTGGCGGCGAGTTGCCCCATGAAGATTCGGGAGGAGCCTTCAATTAGCCCCAGCGGATGGTCCCCATCAATATTCCAGCAAGCCCGATGGGCAAAGACACCCGTTAGGATGGCGCCGAGCGTGCCGCCGACGCCGTGGACACCGAAGGCATCGAGCGAGTCGTCGTAACCCAGCGCGGACTTAAGCTTGGTGCAGGCCAGGAAGCAGGCGATGCCGCCAACCAAGCCCATGATGATCGCGGGCATCGGCTGTACGAAGCCGGCAGCAGGCGTGATGACCACCAGGCCGGCCACTGCACCCGAGCAAGCGCCCAGGATGCTGGGCTTGCCGCGAGTGATCCATTCCATCAAGGCCCAAGCCAAAGTGCCGGCTGCGGCCGAAAAATGCGTCGCAGCGAAGGCGCTTGAGGCTAACTCATCGCTGGCAAGCTCGCTACCGGCATTAAAGCCAAACCAACCAACCCACAGCATTGCGGCCCCCAGCGCGGTGTAAGTCAGGTTGTGCGGCGGCATCGGTTCAGTTCCATAGCCTAACCGCTTGCCCATGACGAGAGCGCAAATGAGCGCGGACACGCCGGAACTGATGTGCACGACTGTGCCGCCGGCAAAATCGAGCGCACCACCCATCAAGCCGTTCCCCTTTGCATCAGTCATGACGAAGCCCAGGAAACCACTGTCCCAGACCCAGTGACAAAGCGGGCAATAGACGAGCGTGCCCCACAGGATGCTGAATACCACCATGGTGCTGAACTTCATGCGTTCGGCAAATGCACCGCAGATCAGTGCGGGTGTAATGATGAAGAACATGCCTTGAAAGAGCATATGGGTCAACATGGGGATTTTGAAATTCTCACCACCAACTGGGACGAAGTAAGGCCAATCTACGTGGCCAGGAATTGAGGGCGTCGTGGCCGTCGCGGGCACGGTATCAACCCACTTCCCCTGCACGTTGTTCATCAGCAGGTATTCGCCATTGCCAATCCACTTGTCACCGCCGCCAAAGGCGAGCGAATAGCCGTACAGTGCCCAGATGACCGTCATCAAGCCCATCAAGAATACGCACTGCATCATCACGCCCAGCACGTTCTTTTTGCGAACCAAGCCGCTGTAAAACATCGCCAGGCCAGGTGCCGTCATGAACAGCACCAACGCACAGGAAACGAGCATCCACGCGTTGTGGCCTGCGATTAGAGCTATTGGGGCTTTCGTTTCCAAAGCAGCCAAACGATCTTCCGTCGTGGGCGGGGCAGGAGTTTTCTCCGACGACGATGTTACCGCGGGAGTTTCCGCCGCCGGTGTTGCCGGACTTACCGCAGGCGCCGGTTCCTGGCTGCTAGCTAGGCCGGTGAAGAGCGTTAATAAGGCCAGCGCGCATCCTGTGCGCAGCCACGACAAGCGGGGTTTCGACATGGAAATTCCTCTAAAGGTGACCAAAGTCACGCGAATTCTAGGCATCATGTCGCCTGTCGGACACCGTCCGACACCATGTGCCTTCACCGCCCGCTGCCAAAACACCCTTCACGATGAAGTTGAGGTGTGTTGTTGCCTGGTGCAGCGAGTCGAATTCAAGCCTAACAGGCTAATTGGCCAGGACTAAGGCGTAAAGCCCTGGCGGGCATAAATTTCAGAATTGCGATAATCAGCAGGCCGGATTTCAGGTTTTCTAATAGATACTAAGTCGCTAATGGAAGGTACGTGTCCCTTAGAGTCGTTCGACGGAATACGCTTAGCCCGCAGCTCCATTCGTTGGTCGTTTACGTTTTTGTGTGCGCATTTTTCGCGCTGAGCGACGTTTGGTCGGAAAATTCCGCACGATCCGCTTCCCCGGCAGCATTTTCCCAGCATTGCCCACTGCATCCCTCAATAGCTGGGGCTTTGGGTTGCCCCTGGCACGGATGCGTCCTACGTTTCGGTAGACATGCCGCAAACCACCGGCAAACACTTGCCGCCGAGGTGAATTCCGCCCACGAACCTGCGCCCCGACCTCAGAAGATTCTCCTGTTTACATGGATCAGCCTTTTCCAATGAATGCTTCCGCTTCGCACGCGAGCCCTGCTTCGCGAGAGGCCGACGCACGCTTGGAGGCAGTGTCCAACTTGCTCGATCAGTTGGAATCGAGCGCCGAAGACGCCAATCCCGCTGAACAGGCCTTTGAGAATCAACTGGTACAAGTCCGCCTGGGCCTCGGCAGCAGCCTGTTCTCCGCGTTGCGGGCCAGACATGCTCCCACGGCCGCCCATTGCTTGCGGGTGGCGATGGGTTGCTCGTCCTGGGCATCACTGCTGCAACTGCCCGATCAACAGCGCGACGAGATTGAACTGGCCGCGCTCTTGCACGACATCGGCAAGATCGGCGTGCCTGACCGGATTCTGCTCAAGCCGGGTAAGCTCAACCGCGACGAGTATCTGGTCGTGGAAAGTCATCGCCGGATCGGCGTCGAAATTCTCCGCTCGTGCGCTGCCTCGCCGCCGATGCTCAACATCATGCATTACGCAGGCGCTTGGTTCGATGGCAGCCGCGAAGGTTACGATCTGCGCAGCGAGCAGCTGCCGCTCGGAGCCCGCATCCTGGCCATTGTCGATGCGTTTGACGCGATGACCAGCGACCAGGTTTATCGCCGGGCCTTGTCGCGTGAACGGGCTGTCGCGGAACTCTTCGAGTTCGCGGGGGTGCAATTTGATCCCCAACTCGTGCGCGAGTTCTGCAGTTACTTAAGCGCCGACCTGGTAAAACTCCACGGCGGAGCGGCCCGCCGGTGGCTCAAGCAACTCCATCCCGACCACGTCAACGCCTTCTGGCAACTCACGCAGACGACGGGCAATGCCACCGCATCCGCGGATCATGTGTTCCAGCAGCGCCTGCTCGAAAACATGCACGACGCGGTGATCTTCGTCGATAGTTCGCTGCGAATCGTGCTCTGGAATCGAGCGGCAGAACGACTCACTGGAATCGCCGCCGCCAGCATTGAACACAAACACTGGTCTCCCTCACTTCTCAGCCTCCGCGACGAGCGGCACAAGCTGGTCGATGAAGACGATTGTCCCGTCATTGGAGCCATTCGCCAAAGCGGACAGACGCTGAAGCGGCTCTCGATCACCGGCCGTAATCAGCAGGTGGTCGAAGTCGATGCCCATGTGGTGCCCGTGCATGGCAAGAATGGCGTCACTTTCGGCGCTGCAGTGCTGCTGCACGATGCTTCGTCCCAGATCACGCTGGAGCAGCGAGTTCAATGCCTGCACGAACGGGCGACCCGCGATCCGCTGACGCAAGTTGCCAATCGAGCCGAGTTCGATCGCTTCTTTTCGATGACCGTGACCGAGCACTTGAAGCGGCAGTT
>JAYTUF010000900.1:0-3402 GCA_043744755.1 Anatilimnocola sp. | reverse complement strand
GTCCGCAGTCCTTCTCCTTCGAGCAGACTCAGTAGCAGATCCAGCCCCAAGCAATGGCTGCCGATGACGACTAAGTCCGCCGGTCGTAGACCAGCGCCCAACAACTTAACGCGGACATTCGCGCCGACAGCGACAATCTCTTCCTGTCTGCCAATCGTGACAAAACCATCTGCCCGGCTGAAGGCAGTCACACTGCCAGAGCCTTTGCCCATCGGCCAGGCGCTGAAGGCGTCGGTAGCAGGATCAGCGATGAGGTTTACGAGCAGATACTCCGTCCGGCCGATCTCGCTGTTGACTTGCAGCGCGAGCTTCGCCTCAATGTTCTGTTGTTTGGCATGTCCAACACCGGCCCAATGGCGAATGACCGGAGCGACGAACTCTTGAAAGGTGAAGATCGCTGACGTCGGAAAACCGGGGAGTACGACGACGGGCTTGCCTTGGGTGACCGCCAGGCAGATCGGTTTGCCCGGTTTGAGCGCGACGCCGTGGGCCACGATGCCCGGGTCACGCAGTTCGCGCACGACTGCATACGAAAGATCGCCGGCCCCTTTGCTTGTTCCACCAGATAGCAAGACTAGATCGCAAGTCGCCAGCGCTTGCCGAACAATCTCGCGAAGTTGCAGCAGGTCATCGCGCACGATGCCCAGCAGTTGTGGCTCACCGCCAAGTTCGCGAACCGCGTCGGCCAGTATTTGGGCGTTGGAATCGAAGACCTGGGCACCTTGCATCGGTGTGCCGGGTGCGATGATCTCATCCCCCGTCGAGATGATGGCCACACGGGGCCGGCGGATGACTTCGATTTCTGCCCGGCCAATGGCGGCCAAGACCCCTGTCTCACGACTCGTGAGCAAGGTGCCGCGGTGCAGCACCAGTTCACCGGCGGCGATGTCGGTCCCCGCGAATGTCACGTTGCTGCCCGGCGTGAGCGGGCGACGGATCAGCAGTCGGCCTGCCTGATCGAGGTCGGTATGCTCGATCATCGCCACGGCATCGGCCCCGCGCGGCAACATGCCGCCGGTCGCGATGCCGCAGGCTTCACCGGGCTGCAGTGTGATCGTCGGCACTCTGCCCGTCGCGATGCTTTCGCCCGCCAACATCAGCACCCGAGGCTTTTCTTCGCTGCCACCAACCGTCTCGTCCGCCCGTAAGGCAAAGCCATCGACATTCGCGCGATCGAACGAAGGCACATCGACGGCCGCGGCGACATCGGCATCCAGCACACGGCCCAGCGCATGAATGAGCGGAATCTTCTCGGCAGCCAGCGGCGACAAATCGAGCGCGGCCTGAAAGCGGCGTTCCGCTTCGTCGCGGTCGATCACATCGAGAAATTGATCCTGCCTGTTCATGGCCCGTTGCCTGCGTTGTCATAGAGATAGACTTCGACTTCTGTCCCCGGAGGATAACCTTCCGAGTCCGCCGGCACGACAACAAAGCCATCCGCCCGTGTTGTCGAACTCAAGATCGAAGCCCCACTGATGGCCAGCGGCTCGACCTGCCCCGCGCTGATCTTCACCCGCGCGTAATCAACGCGGCCCACCACGCTGACGAGCTTGTTACGCAGCGGCAAGTGTTGCCGCGGATAGGGCCAATCCCAGGGCAACCCCGCGAGGCTCCGAATCGCCGGCCCCGCAAGGAAGTCGTAGGCGCATAAGCAACTGACCGGATTGCCGGGGAGCAGAAAGACGAGCGCGGTTCCCATCCGCCCCATCCCTGCTGGACTGCTCGGCCGCATCGCCAGGCCGTGGATCGCCAGCTCCCCATGCTGAGCCAAGAGCAGCGGCGCGTGATCTTCCTGGCCAACACTGGAGCCGCCGCTGACGAGAATCACATCGGCGGTGGTGTCTTGCATCGCGGCCAGGATCGTTGCCGGGTCATCGGGCGTGAGATAATTCATCGGTGACGATAGCGTTTGGAAATAGGGCGTTCCGCCATCACGCTGGACGAGCGACCAGAGGACCGGCCCATTCGCATCGTGAATTTGATAGGGCGAGGATGCCTCACCGGCGGCCAGCAGTTCGTTACCCGTAATCAGCAGCTTCACTCGCGGTGCGCGAACCACCGCCGCCGTGCCATAGCCGAGCGAAGAGAGCAACCCCACATCCTGCGGCCGCAGTCGTCTTCCTGCTCTTAATACGACTGATCCCGCGACGATATCTTCGCCGGCCAAGCCGATATGCTTCTGCCGCGGCAGCTCGTCGAGCACAAGCAACTGCGTTCCAACAACCTGCGCGCGCTCCGCGGGAAGCACCGCATCAGCACCAGCGGGCAGCGGCGCTCCGGTCATGATTCGCACTGCTTGTCCCGCCCGCACTTCACCAGTGAACGGTTGGCCCGGCAACGCTTGCCCCAGCACATGCAGCGGCAACGGTTGATAGGGACCAGCACCGAGCGTATCGGCCGCCTGCACTGCGTAGCCATCCATCATCGAGCGATCAAAGGCCGGAACATTCACCGCCGCGATCACATCCGCGGCCAGCGCGCGACCCGCTGCATTCCAAATCGAAACCCGCTCAGCGCCCAGAGGTTGCACTTGCCCGCGAATCCAAGCCCAGGCTTGCTCGACGGTCGTCCGCCGCGTGAAGCCACGCATGCG
Organism: Anatilimnocola sp.; assembly: GCA_043744755.1. Taxonomy (GTDB): domain Bacteria; phylum Planctomycetota; class Planctomycetia; order Pirellulales; family Pirellulaceae; genus Anatilimnocola. The sequence goes on along the minus strand of JAYTUF010000900.1, from coordinate 809 downwards.
AACATCGTGCGGATTGGAAGTGGGGTCCGGTGTCATGAATTCTTAGAATAGAAAGCCGTAGACCACCAAACCGAGGAATCCACCGATTAACATCTGAATACCACCGGAATCATCCAGCACCGCGAGAGGGCCCGCTAGAAACGGCGAAATCACCAACACACCGACCATGATTGCTACGCCATAACCCCATAACGGCTTCCGACGCCGCCTGCGCTTCGTCGGCAGGTCGGGTGCCGGCGAGTCCTCGATGGCTTGAGGTGATTCGTAGGGGTTTGGGTCCATCGTCTCATTGTACAGTTGCGAAAAAACTCGCGTACGGAAACGAAGGCGAATGCAAGAACGACCGCCTACAGCAACTCATCCAATTCCTGCACCAGACTGTTGAAATGAGCGAGTGTTGTTTCCACGGGTTCGGGTTGCTCCATATCAACGCCCGCGGCGCGAAGCAAATCGAGCGGGTCTTGTGAGCAACCACCCTTGAGGAAGTTCAAATACTTGCTCAATTCCGCTGGTCCGCCAGCGAGCACTTTTCGGCTGAGGGCAATCGCCGCGCTCAAACCGGTGGCGTATTTGTAAACGTAAAACGCCCGGTAGAAGTGTGGAATGCGGAAGCACTCGAGCGAGAGTTCGTCATCAATGGCGAAGTCAGGCCCGAAGTAAGCTTCGAGCAGTTCGCGATAAGTCGAGCGGAGTGATTGCACGGTCAGCGGTTCGCCCGCCTCGGCCATCTCGTGGGTGATCTTCTCAAACTCGGCGAACATGGTCTGGCGAATCACGGTGCCGCGGATGTCGTCGATTTCACGATTGAT
>JAYTUF010000899.1:0-13459 GCA_043744755.1 Anatilimnocola sp. | reverse complement strand
CCAATACGCGGTGATCCGCACCAGGGGCGTACTTCTCGACGATGATGTCCTTACCTTCCGTCAAAGCGTTGGCGAAGGCTTCCATCACTTGTTCGCGAGTTGTCAGATTCGTGGCCACGCCGCGGCCATGATTGCCGAACTGCGGCTTGACGACGACGGGAGCATCAATTTCCTGGGCAGCTTCCCAAGCATCTTCCGCATCCTTCACGGGCCGACCTTCGGGCACAGGCACGCCGACGCTGGAGAGGAGCGCGCGGGTCAGATCTTTGTCCTGCGCGATCGATTCCGCAATCGCGCCGGTCCGATCGGTTTCCGCCGCGAGAATCCGCCGCTGCTTGTGGCCATGACCAAGCACGACCAGACTGCCCGAGTTCAAACGGCGAAAGGGAATGCCGCGGGCGGTGGCTGCATCGACGATGGCTGCCGTGCTTGGCCCCAGGCAGGCTTCGTAGGCGAGTTCTTTCAGTTTTTGCACTTCAGCCGCAACATCGAAGGGCTTATCGTGGACCGCGGCCATGATCAGCTCGCGGGCCTTTTCGAGGCAAGCGCGGGCCAGTGTTTCTTCTTCGAACTCAATGGCGACTTTGTACACACCATCTTCGGAAGTCTCGCGCGCCCGGCCGTAGGTGACTTCGGTGCCCGCCAGTGATTGCAGTTCCAAAGTCACATGTTCGAGGATGTGCGCCAAGTAAGTGCCGCGGCGGAGGCGTTCAAAGAAGCCACCCCGCTCGCCGACGCTGCAGCGGTGCTCGATCATGGTCGGCAACGCTGCCGTCAATCGTTCGTTGAATCCGGGCATCATCTCGGAGGAAATGTCTTTCCACTCACCCAGTTCAACCCAGGCTTCCAATACAGGAAAATTAGCCCAGTAGTTCGGTCCACGGAGCGCGAGAACTTTACGGAATTGCATGGCTGTAATTAGAGGCCTTATCGAAGAATGCGGTTGAAAGTTGGTGAGCAATTGAGCGGGATGCATCGGTTTGGCAGCATCTGTGGCGGGGGCCGCGGATGCAGTCGATGCGCGTATCGGTTGGAATGTTTACATGGGTTTGAACAGCGGGCGACGGGGGGCAGGCAATCTTGAGGAGAGGCGTGTGGCTTCCTGCCTAAGCAAATCTGATGCGCGAGCAATCAGAAATATGGTTGAGCGAGCGAAAAATGTCGCAAAAAACAAACTCCAGCGTGATCCGATCCGCTGGTCTGCGTGGGAGACGCCAACTCCGGCCTGATAACATCAAGCGCGATTCCTCGCTTTTGCATACGGAGTTCAGCGGCCGTGCGTTCGCGAAGATCAGCTTGATTCGCAACAATCTGCTCCAGGCCGCCGGGCGCTAAAGTTGATGATCGGTCACCAGCCGCCGATCTTTCGCCGCGCACAGGTCCTAAGCTATATCGGCAGGAGCGGCCTTGGGTTGTAGCCCAGTCGCAGCTTTGCCAAAGCTTCATCAATGGCGACAAAATCGAAGGCACTGGAGTGCGGCGACGCATCGAAAAAGTTGATTGATGTTGGTTTGCCTTACAAACGAAAACCTACAGTGAGGTTTCGCGTCGGCTGACCTATCAATCGCTCCGCATCGAAAGAAGATCTACTGATGCGCCGCAATGCCCGCAGAATCGACAGTGAAGTTCAGGAAACAGGCCCGAAATCACTCGAATCGACTCGCTCCGCACCCGCGACGCCCTTGGCGACGTCCCTCGCCATTCGCACCAGACTTCTCTTCTTTCCCGGTTTAACACCGGTATTGTGACGATTATTATCCTCGTTGTGAAGGTTTAGGCTAGCTAGATCGGTGCAGGATTCCTAAGATTTAGCCAACTAACCTTCGCGGTGACAAGCCGCGAGACCATCTTCTAACAAGGTCTCCGAATTAAACTATGGGGTTCCAGTGACGCCGCGTTACCGGATTTCCATCGAATTTTGCGAACTTTGCTGTTTCCCGCCAGAACGCCGCCCCCCGTGGGCTTGTGACCGAACCATTGCCTGAAACCATACAATCGACCCTGTTGCCGCCGGAATGGGGGAGCAAGGCTTTAGCCGCGCTGCACCCCGGCGAGACTACTATCTGCTGGCTGGAGGTCGATCTCGCCCAGGACCTGCACTTTGGCAAGTCACTGTTGGTTTTGACCGAACAGCGATTGGTGGTCATTCCTGCGACCACTACGTCCTCAGAAATCACAGCTTGGAACCGCAGTGAACTGACGACGATCCGTTGTCACGATCAGTTTGGCCTGGGCACTCTTGAGATCCTCAGTGCTGATTCTCGGCTGGCCAGTTGGCGATATACGACTCGCCAGGCAACGGCCGCCCAACGATTTGCCCAGCGGGTAACCGCAGCTTTGCGCAATGAAACGCTGGCCGATAAAGACGCGGTGACGGTTTGCCCAAGCTGCGGATCGACGCTGGGCCCGGAAGATATAACGTGTGCCAACTGTGCCCCGACGGCGCAGCTTCCGCCGTCGAAGTCATTGCTCAGGCTCTATCCGTTTGCCCGACGGCACGGACTGATGCTCGGCCTGGGTTTGTTTTTCACGCTGGCAGCGACCGCGGCGACGCTCATTCCGCCGGGGTTGACGATCCCGCTGGTGGACAAAGTACTCACGCCTCTCGCTTCGGGGACGCTGGCCGATAAGTCCCTGATTTACTGGTATCTGCTGGGGCTGCTAGGGTCCGCCATTCTCGCCTGGCTAATGGGCTGGGCCAAAATGTGGGTCATCGCCTGGCTGAGTGCCCGCATTGCGGCGGACTTGCGCAACGAGATGTACTCGCACTTGCAGCGCCTCTCGCTGGAGTTCTTTGGCGGCAAGCGTACGGGCGACTTGATTTCGCGGCTGGGGAGCGATACCGACAAAATCTGCAACTTCCTCTCGATCTCGCTGATCGAGTTCATCAGCGACCTGGTCATGATTCTGTTCACCGCGGTCATCTTAATCAGCATCAACGCCAAGTTGGCCCTGGTGACGCTGGTTCCCTTTCCGCTCATCGCCTGGCTCATCCAAAAAGTCCGCAAAGCGATGCGGCATGGCTTCATTCAAGAGAGCCGGGCCTGGTCAGCAATGATCAGCGTCCTCTCCGATACCATCCCCGGCATTCGCGTGGTGAAAGCGTTTGCCCAGGAACGCCGGGAGGTCGAACGCTTTCGCCAGAACAACGACCGCGTGCTGGAATCGAACGACGGCGTGAACCGGCTCTGGTCGTTCTTTGGCCCCATGGTCAGCCTGTTCACCGACAGCGGGATGTTAGTCGTCTGGGCTTTCGGCGCCTGGCAAATCGCCCGCGGCGAACTAACAACCGGCGTGCTGATCGGCTTTCTGGCCTACATCGGTCGCTTTTACACGCGGATCGATGCGCTCAGCCGGATCTTTTCAAACTCGCAACGGGCGGCCGCTGCCTCGCATCGAATTTTTGAGATTCTGGATCGCATCCCCAGCGTTGCGGAACCAGTCAAGCCGGTGACGCCCGGCCGGCTCGAGGGAAAAATCGAGATTCGCGACATCAGTTTTTCGTACGGTAGCCGGCAGGTGATTAATAACGTCAGCCTGTCGATTGAGCCCGGCGAGATGATCGGTCTGGTCGGCGCCAGCGGCGCGGGGAAGAGCACACTGGTGAATCTCGTTTGCCGATTTTACGATGTGGCCAACGGCGCGATCGTGATCGATGGCCACGACATTCGCTCGTTTCCGGTGGAAGAATATCGCCGCAACATTGGCATCGTGCTGCAAGAGCCGTTCTTGTTTTTTGGCTCCATTGCCGACAATATTTCGTACGCCAAGCCCGAGGCCACGCGCGGCGAGATCATTGCCGCTGCGAAGGCGGCGAAGGCCCACGACTTCATCTTGCGGCTGACCGATGGCTATGATTCCCTCGTCGGCGAACGAGGGCAATCGCTGTCCGGCGGCGAACGGCAGCGAATATCCATCGCCCGCGCTTTGCTCACCGATCCGCGGATTCTGATTCTGGACGAAGCCACTTCTTCAGTCGATACGGAAACAGAACGCGAGATTCAAGAAGCCCTCGATGTGCTGACCCGCGGCCGCACGACCATCGCCATCGCCCACCGCCTCAGCACGCTCCGCAACGCGACCCGAATTGTGGTGCTCGATCAAGGGCGGATCATGGAAGTGGGCGGGCACGGCGAGTTGATCGAAAAGAACGGCGCCTACGCCCGGCTGCATCAGGCTCAGTATGAACTCACTCAAGGAACCGCCGCGCCATGAAAAACATCCATTCGGCGAATGCGACGTTTGGGCTGTCGCGCGATCCCTTCGGCCAACTCGTCATGATCGACGCCGACGGCGTGCGGCATGTGGGCGTCACGCCGCTGCGGCTGTTTCCGTTTTCGGATCGCGAGCATTGGATCTCGCTCACGGGGTCAGACAACAAAGAACTGCTCTTAATCGAGGACCTGACCGTGCTGCCCGCCAAATTGCGGCAAACGCTGGAAAACGAACTGGCCGATCGCGAGTTCTTGCCGGTGATCGAGCAGATCAACCACGTCAGCAGCGATCTCGAACCGTGCGAATGGCTGGTGCAGACCGACCGCGGCAGCACCCGGTTCGTGCTTAAGAACGAAGACGACGTCCGGACCCTCTCCCCCGGCAAAATGCTGATCGTCGATGCCATCGGCCTGCGCTATCTCGTCCTCGATTATCGGAAGCTAGATAGCTATAGCCGGCGGGTGATGGAAGAATATCAGTAGGCCGTTAGCGGCACCGGCGCCGTCGCACGCAGCTTTGATACGTCGCGGGAGCCGAAGCAGTAGTATTCGCAGCCGGTAGCACATCGCCTTGATCCGGCACCAGCCAGATGTTGCGGAAAGTGACGGGGTTGCCGTGGTCTTGCAGGTTGATGGGGAAGGTCTCGATAGCTTCGGCCTTGCCGCCGCCGGTTTTGGCGGGGATGTCGCGATGCCAGTGAATGGCAACGCCGTTGTGCAGCACCGTGATGCGAGCGTTCTGCGTCTTCTTCTTGGGTTCATTTGGCGACCAGCGCGCCTGCGAGAAGTAGATGTCGTAGGTCTGCCACGCGAGGGGCGGCAGGCACATGTTCAATTCGGGTTTTTGTTGACGATACAAACCGCCGCATTCGTTTTCGATGCCATCGAGACCGAACGAATCGAGAATCTGCACTTCGTACCGCTGCTGGATGTAAACACCGCTGTTGCCACGCGATTGTCCCTTGGCGTAGGGCATGAAGGGCGTGCGGAACTCCAGATGCAGCCGAAAATCACCGACCGGCATCTTGGTCAGCACGCCGGCGAGGAGCAACTTATCATCCGTTAGCTTGGCGCCTTTCAGTTCATTAGTCTTCTGACCATTGAACAAGACCACGGCGTTCGACGACGGCAGCAACCCCATCGTGGGACTGATCCGCTGCGTCTTGCGCAAGGTTCCGGCCACATTGCCATAAACATCGAACACCGTCGCGTTCCCCGAAGTGACCGCGATTTTCAGCTCGTCCGTTTCGAGCCAGAGAATCTTCTGTGCATTACTCTGGCCTTTGAACTTCAACCTGGTCTTCGCATCCCAGCCCGCGCCGGGCAAACCGCCGCGATACAAAACCGCCTCGAACTTGCCATCACCGCCGGCAACCACCTGCAAGCCGCAGTGCAGAAATCCCCAGGGCGCCACGCGCGCGGGGCCTGACCATTCGCCCTGCAGCGCGTAATCAAGGCCCGCCTCGACGGGATCGAGAAACGTCTTCTTGTTCTTGTCTTTGGGAGGATCAGCGGCCCGCGACGGAGCTGCGATGACTATTGTTAGCAGCAAACACGAAATCACTGGCGCCAACCAGTTCAGAACAATCCGCCTCATATCCGGCTCTCCTCAAAATCAGCGTTGTCGATTCAATGTCGTGGTCGTGTATTTACCAGCTTCGCAAATGTAGTTCGCGGAAACGGCCCCGAATGCGCGCACCAACCTCGGCCGCACAATCGCTGCGATCAACCCAACAGGTCCGCCCGCAACTTAGCCAGCACGGCGACGAACGGCTTGAGCTTGCCCCCCATATCGACCAGCCCACCCAGCGGGTAATCGTGGGGGGAATCATCGCGCACTTGATTCCAAAACAGGGCCTGCACTGGTTGCTTCGCGAGCAGTAAGGTTCCCAGTCGCTTGACGACGGCCGCTTGCTCGGTCGGAGTGAACGGTGAGAAGGGCTGGCAATACTTTGGCTTCTCGTGATGACGAGCGAGTGGATCGGCCGAATCCTGGCTGGGCATCGATAGTTGCAGAACCAAAGGGACGCCCAGTTGGCTCCAGCGGTCCACCAACCGGCTGATCTCCAGTGGGTCGCGCATCACACTGCCGCCGGGCCAGTAGCCGAGGTTTAGTTCCAAGCCGATGCCCGCGAGACCTAGCCCGCCACGAACCAGCGTATCGGCGAAATGCAGCGGCGTGAGTTCTTGATCTTCGGCCGCGATGTATTCCGCCCAGGGGCGATCGAAGCTGACGATCATCGGCGTCTTCGGATCGAGCGAGCGCACCCGGTCGATGGCTTCGACGGTCAGCTTCAGCCGCTGTTCTTCGTCCAGTTCAATGCCCGTCGGCAAGTTCATCCGCGCGGCGACATGCCACAAATGAACCCGGCCGCGGTAACGCTGCACGACGGCATCGAGATATTGCAGCACATATTCCATCACCTCTTCAAAGTCGTCCGCCATCAAGAACAACCAATCGGGCAGGCTCGAACGATCAAGCTGCATCAGCGGGCCAAAGCAGATTCGCTGCCCTCGTTCACGGCCCCATTGCAGGGCGGCATCGGTGGCTTGCCAATCATACTCACCCGCCTCCGGCTCCACGATTGGCCAACGCGGCGAAATCAGCGAGGTGTTGCTCGCGGCGGCCAATTCGTCGGAAATCTCCTTGGCAGGCGCGGATTCCAAGCGAGCGCCGAGCAACGTCGGCAGCACCGCATTCTGGCCGCGGCGAATGTCCAGCACCTGCTGCGTGTACGAAACGGCCAGATGATCGGCGGCATCGAGTGCGTGAACCAAGCTCTCGTCGGCCAGATCGGCGGCCGCTTCTTCCGTTCGGGCCGTTAAGGCGGCAATGAGTTTCGTCGTCGCCAATCGGCTCGACGCCAAATACGTTGGCGGCAACGTCATGCCCGCTTGTTGCCAGGCCGCCGATTGATTCCGCAGCCGAGTGATGGTGCCGCGAGCCAGCTCGATCGGCAACGAATACGTCTGCGGCCGTTCCATCAAGCTGCCCGTGCAGAGCATTTGCACGCCCCGCTTGGGTACGTGCCAGGCGACATACGTCCAGCCCGATTCCCGCTGATCCCGGTCAATGGTCAGCAGTTGTCCTTCGAGCCGGGCCCGCCCTTCCCAGGGAATGCCATCGGCCCCCGCGACAAACGCCAATTCCCGGCCATGCGGCGCCAGCCGCTCGGGAGCGGGAACGATAAATCGCAACTGGCCCATGGGCAGACTTGGCTTCTCGTCTCAAAGCGAACGGGAGAGAAAGTGGCGCTGGCGAGTTTATCTTAAGCACCGGCGGACAGCAACCGACAGGGCAAAACTGGTCACTTCTCTCGCGCTTGACAATCGTCCATTGTTGACAGCCCGCGGCATTTGGGGATGCTAGGAAACGAGTCGAATGCCACGCCACGCTCTAGCCACTCCCATGACCCCAACCCCTTGGCTGCATACCGAAATCCCCGACCTGCCCGTGCGCCGCGGCAAGGTGCGGGATGTTTTCGACCTGGGCGATCAACTGCTGCTGGTCGCTTCCGACCGGATCAGTGCCTTCGACTGGGTAATGCCCAACGGCATTCCCGATAAAGGTCGCATCCTCACGCAGCTCAGCGCCTTTTGGTTCGAGCTGCTCGGCGTGCCCCATCATCTGATCTCGCTCGATGTAGACAGCCTCCTTTTGCCGCTGGGCGTTGATCGCGAACCCCTCCGCGGCCGGTCGATGATCTGCCGCAAAGCCCAGATCGTGCCCATCGAATGCGTTGTGCGCGGTTACTTGGAAGGCTCCGGCTGGAAGGAATATCGCCAGAACCAAGCCGTCTGCGGCGTGCAGTTGCCAGCCGGTCTGCAGCAATGCGACAAACTGCCCGAACCCATCTTCACCCCCGCCACCAAGGAAGAAAGCGGCCACGACATCAACATTTCGTTCGCCCAGATGTGCGGCATCGTCGGCCAGGACACAGCCCAGCAGTTGAAACGCCTTAGCCTGGACGTTTATAACCGCGCCGCCGCCCATGCCGCCCACCGCGGCGTGATCATCGCCGACACCAAGCTCGAATGGGGCTATCATCAGGGCCAGCTCATCCTCTGCGACGAAGTCCTCACTCCCGATAGCAGCCGCTTCTGGCCCGCCGACCGCTACCACCCAGGCGGTCCGCAACCGTCCTACGACAAACAGTTCGTCCGCGAATGGCTCGAACAAAGCGGCTGGGACAAAAACAGCCCACCGCCTCTGTTGCCGGCAGAAGTCATCGAGCAAACCCGCGGCAAATACCTGGAAGCGCTGCAATTGCTGACCGGCCGGAGCCTCTGATTTTTCGTCCGCAGCCTCTAAACATCCCGCCCGAGTGATAACCCTTTTCCCTGATCACAGCGCAATCCCAAAATCCAATCACCATAACGGTTTACGCTGAGCCGATCGGCAAGTGATAACAGTTCTTGATAACAGGTCGATAACAACCGGCCGTACGACGCCTCCACCCGAACGAACGGCCTCCAACATCGCCAAACTTAAATTGCCAAAGATCGCTGCACATATTTTACGCATCTAGTGATTAGTTGTCAATCAGTTACTCACCAAATCGCATGGGTGTTCCTAAAATCTCGATTCACCGCCACGGACGGATGTTATTGCCCGCGACAAGCCCGCTTGCCCTGCAGCCGCCATCTCTTAGACAATTGGGGGCATGTCACTCACCGAGATTCTGAATGCCATTCCGCATCGCCCGCCGATGCTCTTGCTGGACGAGATCGTCTCGCAAACCGTCAGCCAGGTTGTCTGCCGGAAGACGTTTCGTGGGGATGAGTTCTTTTTTCAAGGGCATTATCCCGACTATCCACTCGTTCCCGGCGTGATCCTCTGCGAAGCGGCCATGCAGGCCGGCGCCGTGCTGCTCAGTGAAGCCGCCAAGGGCAACCAGGCCCTGCCAGTCGCCGGTCGCCTAAATGATGTAAAGTTCAAACGCATGATCCGGCCGGGCGACACCATCGAAATCGAAGCCAACCTCGACGAGCGAGTCAGTGACGCTTTTTTTCTGTCTGCCAAGATCATGCATGGCGGCAAAGCGGCCTGCACGCTGAACTTCGTCGTCAAGTTGGCGCCCAAGCAGTAGAAATACTCCCTTCAAACCTGAGAAGATCCCGATGTCCAAATTGCCTGCGCGAAAAATGGGCCCAACCAAACATCTCTATTTGAAAAAGGCCAACGACCAGCTCGTTTGCCATTGCACGTGCGCGGATGCTCCGATCACTTTCCCACCGCAAATGGATTGCCCCTGGTGTGGCTGCGGCTGGTTATTCTGCTGCGCGAATTGCCGCAAGGCCTTTACGTTCGCGGTCGCTGTCGAACTGAATGAATCGTGGGAAGAAACTGCCCGGCGTGATCTGAACGGCCGCGGTCCCGGCTTCGACGCGCCGACCGAGGATGACATCGCCGCCTGGGTCGAAGCCATGCAGGAGATGTGCAAGGAAATCGAACCGGGCGAAGAGTATGTCTATCTCGATGGCTGGTTCATTCCCACCGCCACCGACGAGATCGAAATCGAGGGAATGCACTCGTTCCACGAATTGACGTGCGTCCCTCAGGTCGAGGCGTTGACGGATAAGAGCGTCATCGAAGAGATTCTCTCCAACCAGGAATACTGGACCGAAAACGAAGTGCCGCCCGATGACGATGAACATGGGGACTACGAAGAGAACGGTGAGGGATATGAGGACGAAGATCTCGACGAAGACGATGATTCCGATGAAGAGGAAGGCGCAGAGGACGAGGAAGACACAGAGGACGAGGACCGTCGATGACTGACCCCGCCCGTGATTACCTGGGCCTGGCCGGCAAACATTTTGTCGTCCTCGGCGTCGCCAACAAGAAGAGCGTAGCCTGGCATGTGGCTCAGGGACTCGAAGCTTGCGGCGCGCTCGTCACTTATGTGGTTCGCAGCGAAGAACGTCGCGGGAGTGTGCAGAAGCTGGTCGGCAGCCGGCCGGTCTTGGTTTGCGATGTTGAGTTTGAAGAGCAAATCAATCACTTGCGGGACGAACTCACCACCAGCGGGCAGAAGTTTGCGGGGCTGCTGCATTCCATTGCTTTCGCGGACTACAGCGATGGTCTCAAGCCATTTCATGAAACGCCAAAACGTGCTTTTTTAAGGGCGATGGATATTTCTTGCTACTCGCTGCTCGCGCTCAGCAATGCACTCAAAGATGTACTCACTGCTGATGCGAGCGTTGTCACGATTTCGATTTCCACCACGCGGATGGCCAGCGAGAATTATGGCTACATGGCCCCGATCAAAGCGGCGCTCGAGTCGTCGCTGGCGTTTCTCGCCAAGTCGTTCAGCCGCTTTTCGCGAGTGCGGTTTAACGCGGTCGGGCCATCCCTGCTGAAGACGAGCGCTTCCGCGGGGATTCCCGGCTACGTCGATTCGTATTTATACGCCGAGCAAATCATTCCCCGGCAAGAAGCACTACAAACGGAAGAAGCGGCGAACGTTGCCGTGTTTCTGCTCAGCCCGCGATCTTCCGGCATTCAAGCTCAGAACCTGATCGTCGATGCGGGCATGAGCATCAACTATTTCGACGCCGACCTGATCCGCCGCGCGCTGCGGCCTTAGAATTGCAACTATGAAAATCCAACCGTTTCTTGAACATCACGGCATCGCCCGCAATCCCTTTGCCGAAGAAGATGCGCAGACCGATCCCGTCTTCAAAGAACATTGCATCGATAGCACCTACCATCCCACCTGGGACAAGGTCTACGGCGATCCCAACGAGCCGGCCAGTTCGATTGTGTTCGGCGAAAAAGGCTCCGGTAAAACGGCCATGCGGCTGCAGCTCGCGCGGCACATGGAAGCCTTCAACGAGCAATCACCGACCAAGCGCTTGTTTGTCGTGCATTACGATGATTTCAATCCGTTCCTGGATCGCTTCCGAGACCGCCTCGGCAGTCGCAATCGCCGGCCTGACCGCGTGCTGCAGCAATGGAAGCTGTGGGATCATATGGATGCGATTCTCACGCTCAGCGTCACAGGTCTGGTTGATCGGATCATGGAGGTTCGCCAGCCAAGCACCTCCGTCGTCTGCAAAATTGAGCAATCCAAAGTCGATCAACTCGACCGCCATCAAGCCCGCGACCTGCTGGTCTTGACTGCCTGCTACGATCAATCGACGGCGGAGAATTTCAAGGATCGCTGGCAGCGTTTGCGGAAACGATTGAAATTCAACACGCTGAAAAGCTACTGGCAATTGGCGACCGGCTGGGCGTGGATGGTTTCCATTCTGGTGCTGATGCTGGTCATTTATTTCAACGGCGGCGCGGCCTGGCTACAGCCCTTGTGGTTATATCTGCTGATCGCGGTTGGCGGTTGGATTCCCTGGCTAGTCAAAGCCTGGAAGAACTTTTGGCTCGCACGCGGCATCCTCAGCCGGATGCGGGTCGGCATTCGCCAGACAAATGACCTGCGCAAAACGCTCATGCAGTTCACGCCGGCGGAACTCGTTTCGCAGCCGTTGCCCAATAAGGACAGCACGGATGATCGCTACGAACTGCTAATGAAATTTCAAGCGATTCTGCAAACGCTGGGGCATCCAGGGATCATCGTTCTGGTCGATCGCGTCGATGAGCCGCACTTAATCAATGGCCAGGCGGAACTGATGAAAGCCCTGCTTTGGCCCATGCTCGATAACAAGTTCCTCAAGCATCCGGGCTTGGGTTTGAAGCTAATGTTGCCGGTGGAATTGTGGCGGTTCACCGAGCGCGAAGAACGCGAGTTCTATCAGCGAGCGCGGCTTGATAAGCAGAACATGATTCCGTCGTTTGAATGGACCGGCGAAGCCCTGTTCGATGTGGGTAATGCCCGCGTGCGGGCCTGCGCGCTCGATTCCTCGCGAGCGCCGCATCTCAAGTCGCTGTTTGAGCCGAGCATTTCAGAAGCGCGGCTGATCGAAGCCTTTCGCTCGCTGCGAGTCCCCCGCCGGCTCTTCAAGTTCATGTACAAGCTGCTCGTCGCCCACTGCAATGCCTACACGGATGAAGGTCCGGTCTGGCAAATCAGTTCCTCCCGGTTTGAGTCCGAACTCGCCCTCACGCTACGAGATCAGGATGCCTTCGACCGCGGCGTCGGCGCAGGCTAACGTAGCTTGCAGCCATCGCTGCGAGCGAGTTAGCTGGGTCGTATCGTGTGAACACCTGAAAGCGAAAAGATGGACGACCGGATTCTAGTGCGCGGGGAACTATCGAACTGGGTTCATGCCGGCCGGATTGTGTCCGCTCTGGCGTTCGTGGCTGGCCTGATCATTGTCGCGATGTTCGAGCCAGTCGGCGGCGGGACACTGGCGGTGTGCGGCTTGTTCTCTTGGCTGTTGTTCGAATTCAATGCCTGGCAGGCGCGCTGCGTGCGGACCTGGCTGACGCTGCAGCCCGACGGGATCGAAGTCGAAGGGCCGGCGGGATACCTCGCGATTCATGATTCACAGGTCTCGGCGGTTGCGCTCGCGACGAAGACGATCCTGAGCAATGGCGAACTGGCTTCGATCTCGCGAAAGTTCACGCTCTGGGCGGAGGGTCAGTCGGTGCCGTTGATCATGGAGAACAAGATCAAGATCAACACGACCGATCCGCTCGGCGAACTGATTAACCGGCTATTGGAGCGACTGCGGGCTCGGTTCGAGGAAGAATTGTCCAAAGGTGGCACGGTCCGCGGAGACGGCTGGCAACTGAGCCGCGCGGTTCTCGCGCTCGGCCAGCCGCCGCAAGATCAACAGATCCCCGTCAGCGAGCTGACCGCAATCGAAATGTTCGATGGCCAGATGTGCGTCTGGCGGCGGGGGATTGATAGTGCCGTCGCCAAACTGTCGTTGGCGGACCGCAATGTCTATCTGTTGCCAGGGCTGGCACAACCGTATTTGATCGAGCAGAAAGCCGGGCCGGACGGGGCCGATGGGCCTGGGCTAGGCCGGGTGCTGTTTGAAAGGCGGCCAACTCGTTACATGGTCGTGGTCACAGTAGTGGCGGGCCTGTCTGGGTTCCTGCTGGGAATCCTGATGCTCGCGAACCAGGATGCGCGGAACTTCAACGTATCGTGGCTATTCATTGGCGCCATCTTGGTGCTCATGGCGCCGCTCTTGTGTGTTGTTGGCATCGGGATGAATTACAACGCCTTTCGTTGCCATGAGCGGGGAGTGGGGCAGAGCAATTATTTCGGGCAGAAGACGCTGCGGTATCAGGACGTGGGGAGTTTTCAATACAGCGCCAGCCGCCACTATAGCTA
>JAYTUF010000898.1:0-3420 GCA_043744755.1 Anatilimnocola sp. | reverse complement strand
AAATCAGGTTATTACTCATGAAACTCGCCAAATATCTCCTCCCCTCCGGTCAGCATGGCGTCGGCCGCATCGAGGGCGAAACGCTCTTGCCGTTGCATACCGCCAATGGGCCTTACAAAACCCTGGCCCTCATTCTGGATGCCGAAGATCCCTATGCGACGGTCGAGTTCATGACGCATACCAGCGAGCCGCTGCCGCTCGCGAGCGTCGAGCTCCTCGCGCCCATCGATCAACAGGAAGTCTGGGCCGCAGGTGTGACGTACAAACGGAGCCGCACCGCGCGGATGGAAGAATCGGAGACCTCCGCCTCGTGCTACGACCGCGTCTATGCTTCGCCGCGGCCGGAGTTGTTTTTCAAAGCAACGGCCCATCGTGTTTCCGGCCCCGGCCAGCCGCTGCGCATTCGGGTCGATTCGGATTGGAACGTGCCGGAGCCGGAACTGACGCTGGTCCTCAACAGCCGGCTGGAACTAGTCGGCTTCACCATCGGCAACGATATGAGCAGCCGCGATATTGAAGGGGATAACCCGCTCTATCTGCCGCAGGCCAAGGTCTACAACCAGTGCTGCGGCCTCGGACCCTGGATCACGCTGTTCCGCGACATGCCCCCGCCGGCCGACATCGGCATCAATCTGGCCATTCACCGCGGCGGCGCGAAAGTGTTCGAGGGACATACCAGCGTCGCCCAGATGGCCCGCTCCTTCGAAAACCTCATCGGCTGGCTCGGTCGCGACCAAAGCTTCCCCACCGGCTGCTTCCTGCTGACCGGCACCGGCATCGTCCCCGATAACGCCTTCACGCTCCACGCCGGTGACCTGGTGGAGATTGGCATTGATGGGATTGGGGTGCTGAAGAATGTGATTGTGCGGGGGTAGCGCGGGATGGACTCGTTCGCGAGTTACAATAATAGGTAGGGTAAATCGGTCGGAGGCTAATGCATGTCAATTTCAGGGCAAGTGCAAAACGGAGTCGTTGTGTTCGATCAGCCCGGCGCGCTGCCCGAAGGAACCGTGGTCGATGTTGCCGTGCGCGAGAAGCCTGATTCGAAAACGGATTCAGGGCCAACTCTCTGGGAGCGACTCGCGGATGTTGCAGGTAAAGCGACGGGCCTGCCGACGGACGCGTCGGTCCGAACGGACCATTACTTGACGCACGGTGTGCCACGAGAATGAGGACCGTATTTGCCGATACTTCGTTTTACGTCGCGGCAATGAGCGCTCGCGATGTCAATCACGATCAGGCACGGGCACTTGGTCGGGGATTTCGGGGCCGCGTCGTCACCACTGAATATGTGTTGCTTGAAGTCGCAACGTTCTTTTGTATGGGAGCCAATCGGGTCGTGTTTTTGGACCTTCTGCGCAGCCTTCAGAACGATCCACACGTAGATCTTGTACCCGCATCCGCTGACCTCTGGCGACGCGGCATCGAGTTCTTTGCCTCTCGCACGGACAAAGATTGGTCGCTGACGGATTGCATTTCATTCGTCGTAATGCACGACCGAGGTCTCATTGAGGCTCTGACCTTCGACCATCACTTCGAACAGGCTGGCTTCTCGACCTTGTTAAAGTAGGATTCAATGGTCGACTTCGAAGAGATCGACAACGACACGGTTTATCCTGTTACCGCTTATGACGTTCCACGGAGAAACTAACATGAAACGCATTACGCGGGATCGGCTGTTGACTCCAGAGGAAGCTGCCATGAACAAGCGGGTTCGCGAGCAAGTTGCCCAGGAGTTGCCCGACTTGATCGAGCGGCATCACGACCGGATGTCAGCCTTGGATCAAGTTGCGGAATTGCTGCAACAACTGAAGGCCGCGCGCGAAGAACAAGGACTGAGCCTGGCTGACATGATGGCCCGAACCGGCATGGATCGTTCGGCACTTTCCAAATTGGAAACGCTCCAGCGTGCCAACCCCACCGTAGAAACCCTGGTGCGCTACGCGAAAGCCGTGGGCAAACGTTTGGTGATTACCTTGGCAGCTGCTTAAAGCGAACTTGCGATGCCTGGGACAACCCTCTGCAATGTCGGCTTTCGCGCGGCTTTCGCGAAACCAAGGGCAACCCACGACTAACACTGCGCCTAGTGCAGTAGTGTTTTTTCATATTCGCGATTGTCACGTTTCCCAATCAGAACATCGCCAAAGGCGTTGACGCGGTCGTAATTCTCGCGGCCGATGGCGGCGTCCTTTCCGGAATTGTGAAACAAGGATCGGCCGAGCGAGTAGAACTAATGACGGCCGACGGGAAGCTGATTTCCGTGCCGAACGATCAGATCGAAGAACGCAAGCCGGGCAAGAGTTCGATGCCCGAAGAATTGATCAAACACCTGACCAGATTCGAGTTGCGCGATCTGGTGGCTTATTTAGCCAGTTTGAAAGAGTGAATTTGTTGTTATAGACTTGCTAGCAGTGATTTCGCGGCAAAGTGCAAGGGCTGATTGGTCGCCGTTAGAGCAACGGCAAGGCTAGATGTCGTCCCCAGGCAACGAGGCGGCGATTTGCCGTCTCAAACCTGCTGGCAAGGCCCCTAGCGTGGATTCAAGCTTGGCAAGCTAATGGGCGATAACTACACTCCGGGTAGACGTTTGATGGCTCCCTCCTGGGTTGGCTTGAAAGTCGATTTCCTGGCGACAAGCAAACCCGTTTGGCCACGAACAGTGAGTAGAGATTTTTCCTGAACTTGCCCGCAGCGAATGTGTCTTAACGGACATGGCTGCGGTTCAAGGAAACAGGGAATGCCAGCCAGAGGCGATAGAAGTCGCTCCCTGGCGGCAAAGTTACCAGGCGATGCCGCGGTTCGACATCCGAACCGCGGACCACGTCGTCTAATCAAGAGAGTGCCTCCCATGTTTGCGGGAATGCTCAGAACCTGTCGGGCCAGTCATTTTTTTGGAATGCAGTATTTTGAAATGCGATCCGCTGAAAAGCTGGCTGGCAAGAATGTGAAGGAAACAGTGACGGTTATGAACGAACAAATCAAACAAGCCATCCGCACCCGGGCGCGCAAAGCCCGCAACAACGAAGAAGTGGTCGAAGCCATCTTCAACACGCTCCGGGACCACCGCATCGACGTGAAACACGTCTCGCTGGAAGACATGAAGTCCGCCGTCGTCGAAGCCACTCGCGCTTCGCGGGAAGACGGCAACGAGCCCGCCTCGCTACCGGTGTGATGACATTCGAGTCGAGGCTCGCAACTGCGGAGTGCGGAGTAAGGATCGCGATCAAATCAATTCGCAGATTCGCTGGAGAGCTGCCGAGCCTGGCGGCTCGACGTGCTGTCGCGGCACTCCCTGGCTCACGCGGCGGGCTACCTGGCCGGGTGTGAGCGTCTCTTTTGTGGGTAGTTTAGGCAAGCTGCCAGAAGCTTTCCCATTGGTTTCGTTCGCTGAGGAAGAGGGCGCGGAGGTGGCAGAGGGCG
>JAYTUF010000897.1:0-3421 GCA_043744755.1 Anatilimnocola sp. | reverse complement strand
CCCCGACGAGCGGCCCATGATCCTTGGGCGCGTGCGACACTTCTGAAAAGAAAGGCGGGGCGACAACTGCGGATCGTCGAACCTTCACCGTCGCTGTTACCCCACCTACGGTTCTAAGAGTATTTGATCGCAGCGAACGGTGCCGATCAGGATGCCGTCAACAATCAACGGAAACGTCTGTGGGCCACTGAGGACTTCGTGGATTGTGTACGAGGACTCACCCGACATATCAGTGGTCGGATGAATATGAATCTCGATGCAGCGTCCATTGCCATTCACAATCCAATAGGTTGGCACGCCGGCGGCAGCGTAGATTCTGGCTTTTTGACGATCGATCGCTAGTGACGACTCAGCTACTTCGACCACAAGGGCGGTGTCAGCGCCGGTTGGCCGACTTGCCAGGTAATCGCGGCGGGCGCCGCGCACGACTGCCAAATCGGGCTCGGGGACACTGTCAGTCGCGACGAGCGCCATCTGAACGCGAGTCGCCCAGCCTTTCTGCAACAAGGCGGCTATTACTTCTTCAACAATTCCGATGGTTGCATCGTGCCAAGAATTACGTGTCATCTTGGGAACGATTACTCCTTCCAAAAGCTCGACATCCGCCTTCGCCAGCGACCCGGCATCCGCCAGCGTCAGATATTCCGCAACGGAAAAACGATAGACCGGAAATCTTGGCGCGGGGAACTGCGGATCAACTGCAAGCAAACTCGAATTGGCTAAGTTGGTTGACATTGAAAATCAACGGCTAACGAAAAAAGGGTCGGCAATTCGCAGACCCCTGGATTCTAACATCCGCACCCCCCGACGTCACGCCTTCGCCTTCACCGGCGTGTCGCCATTCCGCGAGACGGTCACATCCGCGGCCGATGGCGCATCGGCACCGAGTTTGACCAGCGAATCGGGAAGTTCGATACCGCCGATGTCGCGCATGACTTGCATCATCGGCGGCAGGCTGCGGGCTATGCCGCTGAGGAAGTCGGCCGTGCTGCTGCGGCCATTGCCGCCGCCACCTTCCCAGACCACGACCTTGTCGAACTTGATGTTCGAGATCGCCTTGGCGGACGCTTCGGCCAGGTTGTCGAGATGTTCGAGCATCAACATCTGGAAGGCCTGGTTCGAGCCGCCGCACGCCTCGACGATCTGCTTCAAGCCTTCGCCCTTCTTGGCGAGGATCTCGTATTGGCCGCGGGCTTCGGCTTCCAACTTGAGGAACACGGCTTCGGCTTCAGCCTTGGCCTCAATGATTCGCTTTTCCGCAATCGCTTCCGCATCGACAATCTGCTTGGCCTTTTGAGCCTTGGCCGGAGCTTCGAGCTTGGCCCGCTGTTCGGCTTCGACCCGTTCCGCCTCGGCAATAGCGGCCTTGGCCATGGCCCGGTTCTGAATTTCCATAACGGCGGCTTCGGCCTGCTTGCGGCGGCCTTCACCGCGCTCGTAGGCTTCGGCTTTCTTGATGGCCAGTTCGGCTTGCGACGCAGCCACGCGGGCGGCGGCGCTGTTTTCGCCGTCGATGGCGGAAGCATCCGCTTCGGCAACTTGAATACGCATGTGTCGCTCGGCGTCCTTCACCGATGCTTCGCGCTCGAAGGCGGCCTGCTTCTCACCGACCGCCTGATCTTTTTCGAGCGAAGCGACGCGGACCAACTGATCGCGCTGGGCTTCCCTCGTTCCAATCGCTTGTTCCTTGCGGGCATTGGAAACCTGAATCGACTTATCGCGCTCGGCGGAAGCCACGCGGGTTTCGCCCATCTTTTCGTTGTCGGCCACGTCACCGCGGGCCTGTTGAATGGCGAGCGAGGCCGCCTTCTGGCCAATGGCGTCGATGTACCCCGATTCGTCCGTGATGTCCGTGATGTTCACGTTGATCAGCGTCAAACCAATCTTGGAGAGTTCCGGTTCGAGCGAGTGCATCACGTGTTCCAGGAACTTATCCCGGTCGCGGTTGATTTCTTCGATTCCCATCGAAGCAATCACTTGTCGCAGTTGGCCGAAGATCATTTCTTCCGCCTGCTTGCGCACTTCCTGCGTCGTCAGGCCGAGCAAACGGACGGCCGCGTTCTGCATCACATCGGGCTTGGTATCGATGGCGACAGTAAACACGCTGGGCACATTTACGCGGATGTTTTCGGAAGAAAGAGCACCGCGCAGTGGCACTTCAATCTGGATCGGTTCCAGGCTCAGATAGGCATAGTCCTGCACGAGAGGCCAGACGAAGGCAGCACCGCCGTGAATGGTCTTGCTGGCCTGCGAGCCTTTGCCCGTGCGGCCATAGATCACCAGCACGCGGTTGCTGGGACAGCGCTTGAACTGCCTGACCAGCGTAATGACGAAGCCGAAGAACACGATCGCCACAAAGACGATGATGACGCCCACGATGGCGGCCACCGTGGTGGTGTCTGCTAAGAGCAGGGGAAGCGACATGGACGAGTCTCCGAGAGTGAATTGGTTTCGCTAGTTCTAGCGCAGTCTGTTTTGTAGCTGAACTCGCCAGAGTTCAGGGGACTGAATTCTGGCGAGTTCAGCTACGGATTAATATTCATCTAAGCCGACTTGGTCAGCGGTGCCACTTCCAACACATCGCCGGCCACCGCAATCACGCGGGCCTTGGTGCCCGTCGCCAATCGCTCGGCGCCACCGGTGACGGCCGCATATTCCATCAGCCGGTTCTGCAGCCGCAGTTGTACCTTGCCAGCCCGCGCCTTGCCGCCCGGAATGGGAACATACACCGTGCATTCCTGGCCGATGGCTCGCTGAATGCGGACGGTGCCGTCTTCCCCCAAGCGACCGATCAGTTTCATGATCCAATGTACGCCATACATGGCAGCCATTCCGCAAACGATGGCAATCCCGAGCTGCGGAAACAAAGGCAGGTCACCTTGCTCCGCGGCGAGCCCACCCAGTCCGAAAAACGTGCTGGCGGCAACGAGTGTGCGGAAGGAAATGACGCCGAACAGCCAACTCGTCAGGTGATCGTGCCCGCTGTGCGAGTGGTCGTGGCCCGCTTCACCCGCATGATCAGTACTCACGTCGTGCATGTCGCCGCCATGGAATCCACCCGTGTCGGCCGAGAGATCATCCGGCAATTCATGCCCCCCGCTCAGGCCCACCAAGGTCAGCACGAACTGGCAAATCAGCACCGTGCCGCCGACGACCGCGAAGAACAGAAACAGATAAGTCATGGCGAAAGCCCTCCGGTCAATACATTGATCGCGACTTGATTGTCGCAACTCGAGTTCGTGCTTTGGCAGTATTTCGCTGCTCGCAGGCAATTATTGCCGCAAACCGGCCTGCCTGCGAGCGAATACCGGGCGGAATGACGGCGACGATGCTGATCGTGACGGAGGCATCGTGCCAACGTAAGTCCTTCGAGCAGCAAGCCGGATTTCGACAAAACGTCCATCAATGGACAGACAAAAGA
>JAYTUF010000896.1:0-13509 GCA_043744755.1 Anatilimnocola sp. | reverse complement strand
ATATTGGCACGACGGCGCAGGCGTATGCCGAAGCCTATCTCGGTCCCGGCGACTTAAGTCCCTGGGGCGCGGATGCACTCACAGTCAGCCCGTATTTGGGGGACGACAGTCTCACGCCGTTCCTGCAAACTTCCAAGGAACATGGCGCCGGAATTTTTGTGCTGGTAAAGACGTCGAATCCCGGCGGCGGGCGGTTTCAAGATCTGGTAGCGGATGGCCTGCCGCTGTATCGCCATGTGGCTCAGTACGTCGAGCAATTGGCCATCGCTACCGTCGGCGAGAATGGTTACGGCATCGTCGGCGCGGTGGCCGGAGCGACTTATCCCGCGCAACTGGCCGAACTGCGAGGAGCGATGCCGCACACCTGGCTGCTGATCCCCGGCTATGGTGCCCAGGGTGGCACCGCCGCCGACTGTGCCGCCGCGTTCGATGAGCGCGGCCTGGGGGCCGTGGTGAACAACAGCCGGGGGATCATCTTCGCGTATCAACGCGATGCCTATCGCGAAAAGTTCGGCGTCGCTCGTTGGCAAGACGCGGTGGAAGCCGCGACGCGAGAGATGATTGAGCAACTAGCCGCCGCCACGACGGCCGGCGTCTTGCGCAGGTAGCCCGACGCGTTAGCGAGGAAGGACTGCAAATCGATTTCGGTCCTCGCGCAAGCCCATTCGTGCTACCGCACGGTTGGTGGATCAACGTCCTCGCGCGGCACTCCCTTGCTGACGCGACGGGCTACCTGCGACTTACGCCGCGCGGCGTTGTTGCTTCGGTTTCGTCAGCGACTGTTCTTGCTGCTCACGAACGGCGGCCAGTGAGAGCGTGTCGGCGGACTCACCGTCGAGGGCCGCGCGGGCAGTCTCGAGCGCATGACGATATTGGCTCGTGGTACCGGCGTGCATGAATCCCACCACGCGGCCGAGCAGCGTCGTCAGCGCGTCTCCCTTGGGCAACCGCTGGCAAAAATCGAGGGCCACCAGCAAGGCGTGCAGACAAATCGCCAGCGCGCGATTGCTGCGGGCGGATTGCCGCCAGTAGAGACGCTCCATCGCACGACCATGGGAGAAGCCGCCGCTCCGTTTCGCGGGGAGTCGTTCGTACACAACACAATCCGTGGCCACGACCGTTTGCAATCGAAGCGCGGTCAATGTTTGGGCGAGGTCCACATCGGCGGCATCAGCTCCCAGCGGTTCATGCCAGCCACCGATTGCCAGCAGCACTTCGCGGCGATAGAAGCCGGCGTCGAGCGTGGGGCCGCTGACTCTTAATTTCCTCAAGCCGCGACTTGTCAGTTCCAGTCCATGTCCGGCGACATTGCGCGATCCACTGAGCCCATAATTCACGCCGGCCGCCACAACTCGCTTGTCTTGGGCAGCGACGATCAGCGGCGAGACGGCCGCGACTTCGGTATCTTCCAAGTGATCGAGCGCGGTTTCCGCCCAGCCTTCTTGCACTTCCATCCGGCAACCGAGCAAATGCACGATCTCGCCGCGGGCTGATTCGAGACCGGTGTTCGCAAGCTGCGCGAGGTTCGGCTGGCCGCTGACGCGAATGAACCGCACTTCGTCTTGCAGACTGTACGGGTCGGCATAGGGCTGGGCGTGAACGACCAGCACCTCGCACCGCGGCGGGCGATTCTGCAACACCGAGACGAGCGTGTCTTCAAACTCGGCAGCGCTGCCCAGACAGGGGATGACAATTGAGAGCCGAGGCACGGGGAGAACCTTCCTTGGGGAGGAACTCGGCAGGAGTGAGCGAGTCCGCCAAAACCATCCGTGGCTTCTGGCCTCGCTGCCTTCCTGATTAACTTCGGCAGGTGCCGCAGCCAGATTTAGCCAAACCAGCAATGGTCCGGCTGCGCGGGCGAGCGAAGATGGGGGGCGACGTTGTTGCTAGCGAAAGGGCGATTCACTTCGCGGCAGGCAGCTTCAGCCGCGAGTCGCTCAGGTCCAGCTTGTACATGATTTGATTGTAGTCATACCTGGGCGTCGGTCTCGGCTTGCCAGCGAAGGTGTGAGTGTAGGTGCCTTCAAAGTAAATGATCTTGCCGTTTTCTTTTTGGAAGATCAAGTGCTGGCGGGGATTGTAAAAATCGTACTTTTCGTGTGTGACGATCTTCACGGCGTGCTGCCAGGGGCCGAGCAGGTCGTCGGCCTCGGCGTACCAGATCTCGCCCAACAACGACGTGCCGTTGATCTCGCCGGTGATGAGCGTCCATCGCTGGCGATACTCGTTCCACGCGACATTGCCGCGATGCGGTGTGATGCGTTTACCAGTAGTGGCGTCCGTCAATTGCAGCCGGGCTTCGTCTTCTTTGATGATTCCGGCTTTGATCAATCTTGCTTCTGCGGTGGAATCCAGTTGCGGCGTATTCTTCTTCCACGACCAGCGGAGCGAGCCTTGCTCGTCGCGATCGAGGTCGTCTACGCGTGGCTGATTATTCTTCAGCCGGCTGCCCGGCTTGAGGCAGGTGAAGGCTTCGTACTGCGTCACATCGCGCACGCTTTCGGCCGTCGCGTGTACGCGCAGCGTGGGCAGCGGTTCACAGTAATAAATCCACTCGCGGTTGCCTTCCTTATGGCGCAACGAATTCCCACTAGGAAACAAGGGAGCCTCTTCGGGAACGGTGCCCACATCGTCGAAGGAATTCCTTTCGTCATTCCAGCGACACAGGCCCCGGCGATAGACTTCCAGGCCGTTGCGGATTTTGGAATAGCCGGCCAGCAGTTGGTCCTTGCCCGCGCGATCGGCAACAACCGTGACGCCGAAGACCCACGTTGGTCCGTCGCCGGGCATCGTAGCCGTATTGCGAGCGGCCCCCTTTTCATCTTGAAAGTAGCGGAAGTCGATCCCTTCCTCGATATCCAGTTTCGCTTTGCCGGGTAAATCAGAAGTCGCGCCGGCCATGTGAAAAATGCCCAGCGGATAGCGGGGCAGATTCGTATCGCCCCAGAACCAATGCAGCTGGCCGCCATACTCGGCGAACTGCACGCTGTCGCTGCCCTGCACTTGGGCATTGACCAGCGGCAGTGCAAGAGGCGTTGGCTTGCCGAGCAGCACGCTATCGCGATAGAGGCCGCTGCCCGTCACGCGATAGAGCCGCTGGGCAATATTGCGGCGCTGGATTTTCAATTCGACCACTTGGCCGGGTTTCACTTCCAAAGCCTTACCTCGAAAACCGAAGCCATCTTTGGGCCATTCGTAACCGTGACTGCTGATGTGGAAGTAGGTCGTTTGATTCAGCAGTTCTGGTTCGTTGATCGCAATCCAGCCTGCGCTATCGGTAATGAACTGCAGGCCGCTAACGGTCTTGAGTTCAACGAGCGGCACGCCGCGGAGCGTCTGTTCGTCGATGACCTGAATGCCGAAGTAATCACTCTCGGCCGCGGAGGTGAATGAATAATACAGGGCGATCAAACCCGCGAGGCAGTAGCGATTGATGATGATGGACGACATCGATTAGTTCCGGGCTTCCGAACCCGGTCGCAACATGCCGAGCAACGGGCGGAGGTAATTGTTGTAGGTTGTCATCAGCGGCAACGGAAGGCGGAGCGCGGTCGGCGGCGGCACGTCGCGCAGCAGCCATTCGCCGCCGGTCAGGCGGCAGGTCGTCGATAGATACGTCTTCACCGCTTCGATCTGCACTTGCGAATCGCCTCGCCAGAGCAACTGCGGCTGCGCGCCCGTGGCGAACAACAGCAGCCGGTCGGCCGTGCCGAGCAACCACAAATCGCTTTGCTTTACTTCCAGCGGCGGCTTCCCCTCGGGCCATTCTAGCGAGACGGGATTGAACAAGAAGAAACGCGAGGCATCGCCCGCGAGCAAATCGAGCACGGCTTGCATCACCGGCGGCGGCGCTCGGCGGAGCGGCGCTTCAGGATGCAATCGGTCGGTGAAATACGCTTGCCGATGCTTGGTCAGCCATGTATCCAGCAGCTTGGCATCCTTCCTTAAATAGGCGGCCGTGGCATACAGCGTTTCATCGCGCTGCCCATCATGCGGAGGCACGCGGGCTTCGAGCGCGGCGAGATCATCGAGATAAATGCTCACCAAATCGCTATCGGGATCAAGATCGGGATGCTCAAAAAAGTACGGCGGATTGGCTTGCAGCGCCGCGAGCAACGGCGCTCGCTGTTCTTCCGGCAATTGAGCGAGCGTGCGAGATTTGCTGAGCAGCTCAGCCAGTTCTTCCGGCTCGCGTTCCTTCTCACCGACGAGAAAACTGGCCAGCGAACGAACCGCATCACTCAGTTGCTCGCGCACGCTCATCAAAGCCGGCTTTACCCCGACCGTGAGCTTCACTTGCAAGCGGGCTTCCACGCCGAGCTTCCAAGTCGCGATTCGATCGGCGCTGCGGCCGTGCAGATAAAGATCGAGGAACTTTTCCAGCCGCGTGGCAATGGCGTGGCGTTCGTCGCTGAGCAGACAGTCGATGGCCTGATACCGGCCGGGCTGCGCGCTTTGATGCGCGGCGAGGCAGCGATAAAGAAACACGCGGTCGTACTCACTGCGAAACTGCAACGCGCCGATTTCCTTGAGCGCGGCGGAGAGTCCTTCTCTCGATAAAGGAAACGCGGAGACGAGTTCGGTTAGCTCAGCGCCGTAAATCCAGTTCGCATCGCGATGGCGGAAGTCGCCGCCGTAGATCGCAGCCACCTCGCAGCCAATGACGCGGATAACGCTCGATAGCAGCGCGAGCGCCTGCCGGTTCACGACCTGCTGCGCGATGGCCGTCGCGCCTTGTTTCCCCAGCGAGCCGAGCAGCCACCAGGCGCCGAGCGTCAACGGATTGGCCCCCATCGCGAACCGGCTGAGATACCAGGCCGTGTTCATATAGGGCCAGTACGGCTCGGTTTTGCGATACATGCGATAGGCTTCGACCGCCCGCCGCACGTACTGATACAAGGCGCTGAGGTTGTAATCCTTCACCGCGAGCGGCAGCTCGTCGAGCACAATCAGGAGGTTGAGCGAACCCCGACTGGCAGCGCGGATGATCTGGTCAACATTGACTTCCAACAGCGGATTTTCGGCATCAGGCTGATAAAGTCGCGCGACCTTGAGAATCAACTGCTGAGCATCGTCGCGAATCAGTATCGGCAGCAACTTGCCTTCGACGACATATTTATTGCTGATGATGTTGTCATACAGCAACTGCGTCTCTTGCTTCAGCAGTTCCATCAACTGGCGATCCTTGCGGACCAGCTCCGAAATGTTCCCTGCCGGCGCCGGTCCCGCGGCGAGCGAGAGCGGTTCCGGAAATTCCATCCACTCGTGAAAAGTAAGCAGCCGGCGAGCAAGTCCTTCCTCGCGAGCATCGAGCTGCCCGGCCTGTTGCTCGAACTGCTTCTGCATTTGACGTTGCTGGTCTTCCATTTCAGACTTCAGCACGGCGATGCGCTCTTCCTCCTCGAGTAAATTCTGGCGAAGCCTTTCGATCTCCACTTCATCGGCCGTCAACTTCCGCCGAAACCACCATGCCGATGCCGCTACCGCGACCAGACCGGCATAGATCGCGACCTGCCACCAGCCGAGCACATTCCGCGCGACGACGGCGGCCACCAGAATCGCGATGACGCCGGTGGCGACGAGGAGGAGCGGCGTGAATTGCCAGCGGAATCGGAGCATGAGGAATCGGGGGACGGGGGGCGGGGGTCAGGGGTCGGGAGGTCAGGAGGTCAGGAGTCGGGTAAGCTTGACTTCCTGATTCCTGATCCCTGACTCCTGGGACGCCTGCATTCTAACCAGGGACGCAGCGCCCTGCAGGCCGGTGATCTGTTAGATAAATCCCTTGCCCCCGCGGCAGCGCCTACTTACACTGCGAAGCTCCTACCTTTCCCGGAGCTTACCCTCGCATGCATGGTTTTGAAGAAGCAAATCCTTATGCCTCGCCCAGGGGCTTGGATTCGTCGGATCCCGCCAAACCTGACGATCCGAACGACAACCGCCCCTGGTATCAACTCCTCACGCGATACCATTGGTTCGTGTTGATCGTTGCGGCGCTGGGTTGGCTATTCGACACGATGGACCAGCAACTCTTCAACCTGGCCCGCACGCCGGCCATGAAGGCGCTGCTGGCCAAAGATGGCGTCCCCCCGTCGCAGGACGACGTATTCTTCTACGGCGGCATCACCACGATGATTTTCCTCATCGGTTGGGCGCTGGGTGGACTCTTCTTCGGCGTGCTCGGTGACCGCATCGGCCGGGCCAAGGTAATGCTCTATACGATCTTGATCTACTCGCTTTGCACGGGGCTCAGCGCCCTCTCCGTGTCGATTTGGGACTTTGCGTTCTATCGGTTCATCACCGGCCTCGGCGTTGGCGGCGAATTTGCAGTCGGCGTGGCCCTCGTCGCGGAAGTCATGCCGTCGCGGGCCCGGCCGTTTGCGTTGGGCTTGCTCCAGGCGCTTTCGGCGGTCGGCAACATTTCGGCAGCCCTCATCAACATGGGCCTGGGCGTGGCCGAAGGAGCGGGCGGCCTCGAATTCAACGGCACTTCATTCCCCGTTTGGCGGGCGCTGTTTGTCGTGGGCACGGTGCCGGCTTTGCTGGCGATCCTGATCCGCCGCAATCTGAAAGAGCCAGAACGCTGGCAGGCCGCGGCACATTCGGGCGACGCCAAAAAGCAGCTCGGCTCGTATTCCGACTTGTTCGCCGATCCCGTGCTGCGGAAAAACGCCCTGCTGGGTTTGGCGATGGGTTTTGCCGGCGTCGTCGGCTTGTGGGGCATCGGATTTTTCAGCTTCGATCTGGTGAGCCCGATCTTCACCGAGCATTTTAAAGGGCAGGGCCTCTCCGACGTTGATGTGCGGAAAAACGTCACTTGGTGGATCAGCATCACGTCGATCCTGCAAAACCTGGGCGGCTTTTTCGGCATTTACGCCTACAGCTATGTCACGTACTACATCGGCCGCAAGCCCGCGTTTGCCATCTCCTTCGTCGCGGCCCTCTTCAGCACGGCCTTGGTCTTTGCGTATCTGGACACTTTCAACGAGCTGTTCTGGATGATTCCGCTGATGGGCTTTTGCCAGTTGGCCTTGTTCGGCGGTTACGCGATCTACTTTCCCGAACTTTTCCCCACGCGGCTGCGGAGCACGGGAACCAGCTTTTGCTACAACGTCGGCCGGCTCGTGGCGGCGATGGGCCCGCTCACGCTCGGCATGCTGACCAAGGGCGTCTTCACTGCGGCCAACGGCTATCCCGAAGGGGTTCGCTGGGCCGGCGTCTCTATGTGCAGCGTGTTCATTATCGGCCTCATTGCCTTACCCTTCCTCCCTGAAACTAAAGGCAAGCCCTTGCCGGAGTAGTACCAGTGGTCGATGCGCCGGCGAGAGAGGAAGCGCCGAATACCAACTGGCTCCGGCACCTCGCCCGGCTGTCGATGGTCGCGGCGGTGGTTTGCTTTCTGTTGCAAGTGAGTTATGCGCAGTTGGTGGCCAAAGAAAATGCCCCGGAATGGACAAGCACGGACCGAATCGTTGCGGCCGTGGGAATTGGTTTGCTGATAAGCGGAGTGGTGCTTGCTGCGATTGCTCTTTACGGAGCAACACGGACGGGTAATTACGACACTGGTGTCATGGCGCTGATTGGCCTGGCTATCAACGGCGGCGTGCTGGCTTTCATCGCGTGGTATCTGCTGGTCGTCCGCCCGAGCCTACCGCTGGGTTAAGACATTCGCGGGCAGCGGGAGTCTTTTTGATTGGCAATGAGCGGCGGTTGGGTTACAAAATAATCACTCTCCAACCTGTCCGTTGTAGCCTGCTATGTCCACCGAACTTGCGGCCTTTAATTCGAGCGAAGTGCGCCGGCCGCGGTATCACCCCTTCTTGCTACTGCTGACGGCGGTGGCGACGGGAATGGTGATTGACCGCTGTTGGCCACAAGCGCCGCGTCTTTGGTATGTCGCTTCAATCGTGGCTGCGGTGATTTGGTTAGGGGCCTGGTTACGGCAGTATCAATTCGTCGCAACCTATCTATTGTTGCTCGCTGCCGCTGCGGCTGGTGGCGCGTGGCACCACGATCAATGGCGGCTGGTGCAACAGGACGAAGCCGGGCTGTGCGTGACGGAGGAAATTCGGCCGCTGGCTTGTGAAGCTGTCGCGCTCACGTCGCCGCGGTGGTCCCCCGCGCCGCCACTCTCTGCGCTGCGAACGATTCCCAAAGGGGACGAGACAGAGTTGCTGGTTTGGGTGACGAGCGTTCGAGAAGGAGCGGCCTGGCGGCCCGCGAGCGGATACGCGATGCTCGATGTGGATGGGCACTTGCTGGGCGTGCGGGCCGGCGACCGGGTGCGTCTGCTGGTCCTCGCCAGCCAACCGATGGAGCCGCTCAACCCGGGCGAATTCAACTATGCACTCTATGAACGGAGCAGCCGGGTCTTCTGTCGGTTGCGCGGCCTGTTTCCGGAAAGTGTGACAGTCGTCGAGCGAGGTTCGTTCTGGTCCTGGCGACTTTGGCTGTCGCGGCTGCGCGAGTCGGGCAACAGCGTGCTGCGACAACACATCAGCCCGCAGCGATCTACGCTCGCCGCGGCGATTCTACTCGGTGCCCGCGAGCAACTTGATCCGGAACGGAACGAAGGCTTTCTCATCACCGGCACGATTCATGTATTATCAATTTCCGGTCTGCACGTCGGCATTCTCGCGTATGGCTTTTGGCTGCTCTTCCGCACCGGCCTGTTTCCGCGCAGACCCATGCTGTGGAGCGCCATTGGGCTGACGATGCTCTATTGCCTGCTGACCGATTCGCAGCCGCCCATTGTGCGGGCCACGATCTTGATCGTGGCTCTCTGTTGCTCACTACTCTGGGGGCGGCAAGCCCTCGGGTTCAACACGCTGGCCTTCGCGGGGTTGGTGGTTCTCGTGCTGAATCCCGCCGCGCTGTTTCAAGCGGGACCACAACTGTCGTTCATGTCCGTCGCCGCGATGATCCTGTTCGCGCCCTGGCTGACGAAGCGCGTGGAGCACGACCCGCTCGATCAACTCATCGCCCGCTCGCGTCCCTGGCCAATGCGCGTCGCGCGGGCCATCGGCGGGGAGTTCTACCGCGTGTGGCTGACCGGCGTCGTAATTTGGATCATCACGCTGCCGTTAGTTTGGCAGCAATACAGCTTAATTTCTCCCATCGCACTGGTGATCAATGTCTTGATCTGGATACCGATCACGATCTCCCTGTTTGCCGGCTTCGGCGTGTTGCTGTTTGGGCCAATCATTCCGCCGCTGGGAGACTTATGTGGCTGGGCCTGCGATGGGAGCCTGTGGCTGATCGAAGCCTGCATCGCGCAGGGGCAGCGCCCGTGGGGCAATCATGTGTGGACTCCGCCGCCGCCCTGGTGGTGGGTGGCAATTTTCTATGCGGTGTTTCTGTTGTGGATGTTAGTGCCGCAGTTGAAGACGAGACTGGTCTGGGCTGGCGCTATGCTCGTCGGCTGGATGGCGAGCGCACTGTTCTTGTCAACGAATCCCCAACTGACCGCGTCTACAGAAGCAGAGCAACCGCTGACTTGTACGTTCGTAGCGGTTGGCCATGGCACAAGCGTCTTGTTAGAAATGCCGGACGGCCGCAACTTGCTCTATGACGCCGGCAAACTCGGTTCGCCGGTCGGCGCGGTGCGACCCATTTCCGCGGTGCTCTGGTCCCGCGGCATTACGCATTTGGATGCGATTGTCATTTCGCACGCCGACTCGGATCACTTCAACGGCATACCCGAACTGCTGCAGCGGTACAGCATCGGCGTGATCTACGTTTCACCCATGATGTTCGATCAAACGGATCAGCCCGCGGTGAAGGAACTGCACGCCGCAATTTTGAAATCCGGCGTGCCAATCCGCACTCTGTCTTCAGGAGACAAGTTGCAAGCCGGCGATGACGTGACGATGGAAATCCTGCACCCTCCCGCGCTGGGAGTCATTGGCAGTGACAACGCGAACAGCATCGTGCTGCTGATTGAATATGCGGGCCGGAAGATTCTGCTCCCCGGCGATCTTGAATCACCGGGCCTCGAAGACTTGCTCGCGGAACTCCCTATCGATTGCGACCTGGTGATGGCTCCGCATCATGGCTCGTTAAGGTCGGACGCCCGCGGCTTCGCCAACTGGAGCCGCCCCGAGTTCGTCGTGATCAGCGGCAGTCGCGATGTGGAGGACATCGCCAACATCAACGCCGTGAAACGCTCCTACGGCCAGCTTGGTTCCGAAGTCTTCCACACCGCCGAACATGGCAGCGTACGGTTTTTGATTACTTCGGATAAGGTGCAGGCGGAGACGTTTCGGAAAGTCACTCAGGAGCAGGCAGACTAGCAACGCAAATCGGGAATTTGCTTTGTTCGCGACTTGAACGTCACCCCGCCACGCCCGGTCCTTGCAGCAGATAAAGGACGACGCCTAGCAACGCCTGCAGACCCAGCAGGCAGAAGTCCATGACCACGATGCAGACAATCGCTTCAAACATTTCCAAATCAAACAAGTACATGAACAGCCAGAACTGAAACGGCAGGGCGACAATCAGAAACACAATCCCCGCTTCCGGCAGCGATGAATAGATCAACAAATAGCCCAAGGCCAGCAACCCGCGAATGACCATGGTCAGGGCCGCGAGTTTGACGATGCCCGTCGAGAGCCAGCCGAAGTTGATCCCAAACACGATGCCCGTGAGCATCATCACCAGCACAATCAACGGCAATTGCACGACAAACAGCAGGCTCAAATCGACCGCCAGAGTCGCCACGCCAAGCGCGCCGCCGGCCAGGATGCTCAGGGCAATGTTCGGCGCGAGACCCAGCGCGAGTAATATCCAGGGAAGTACGTAATCCTTGAAATAGTTGTCGTCTTCGAAGCTGATTGCCCCGCGCACGACCGGAGGCGGAGGCACTTCTTCCAGCGAATTCTCTGCCAGAGAGGCCGTCGCCGTTGGCACGCTGACGGCCGGCTGCAACTGCAGTTCATCCGCATCGGGCGCCACATAGCCGCAGCCCTGACAAACAACGGCGATGCCAGCGAGCGCCTGGCCGCACTTCGGGCAACGGTTCATGCCAATTTCCCTTCAGGAACTCCCGCCATTTTTTCAGGCCCGCTGTTCCGCGATGCGGCCTGCGATTCACCTGTGACTCTGCGCCCGAAGATGGGGTCGCGGCACATGACTCGCTCACTCGCCCGCAGCACGGCTGCGGGCTACGTGACGGGGCTTCAAATCAACTCATGCACCAGCTCCCGTTCGTCCAGCAGCGGCATCGGCCGTTGGTTGTGATCGGGGATCATCGTGGCAGGGTCGAGGCCCAGGTGCCGGTAGAGATTGGCGAGGACGTTGCCCGGCGTGTAGGGGCGACCCTTGTGCCGGCCCCCTTGGGCGTCGGTCTCGCCGATGGCCTGGCCGGTTTTGAAACCGCCGCCGGCGATGACCGCGGCGCCTGCTTCCGGCCAATGATCGCGGCCTTCGATTCGCGAGACGCGTGGTGCCCGCCCGAACTCTCCCCACAGGACGACGGCCACATCTTTATCGAGGCCCCGATCGTGCAGATCGCTGACCAGCGCATGAAAGCCCTGATCGAGGGGCGGCAGTTGGGCCCGCATATCGCGGAAGTTGTATTCGTGCGTGTCCCAATCGCCCACCTTGAGCGTGACCACGGGCACGCCCGCTTCGACGATCCGGCGGGCGAGCAGGAAATGCTCGCAGAACTTGCCATAGCGGTCGTAGGTGGCCTGCGATTCCTGCTTGAGATCGAAGGCGTCGCGCACTTTCGAGGAAGAGATCATTTGCAGCGCTCGCTGCGTGTGCGTATCGATGCCCGCCATAGCGCCCTGCGTGGCGACGTGACGATTGAGCGTATCGAACTGACGCAGGAGTTGCTGCCGGTCTTGCAGCCGGTCGAGCGACATCCCCTTCGCGAGGCTGAGGTTCTCCAGCCCTTCCGCCCGTGGCGCGAAAGGGCGATGCGACGGGCCGAGATAGACCGGACCCTCGTTGTCATACAAACCCGGCGGTTTGTACATTAGGCTGACATACGGCGGCAGGCCGTCGATCCGCGGCTGCAAATGACTAACGACGGAACCGAACGCCGGCCGTTTGCCGCGGTCGCCCGAGCCGGTGAGAATGTAGTGCGGCGTGTGATCGCCCAGATCGTTCGACTTGATGCCGCGAATGATGGCCAGCTTGTCCATCATCTGGGCCATGAGCGGCAGGTGTTCGCAGATTTGAATGCCGGGGACATTGGTATTGATGGGCGCGAACTCACCACGGATTTCGACCGGCGCGGCCGGCTTCATATCGAAGCTGTCGATGTGCGATGCACCGCCCCGCAGCCAGATGAGGATGACCGATTTTGGTTTGCGATCTTCCGTGCCCGCGTGGGCCTGGCCGCGCAGCACGTCGGCCATTGTCAGCCCCGCGCAGCCGAGCATTCCGGCTTGCAGGATGGCGCGCCGCGAAGGTTGATTGGCGGCCTGATGTTCGGGGGAGTTGATGGTAAGCATGATTTTACTCCTAGGTAATGATTGTTTACTGACGCGGAGTATTTATGGAATCCGAAGTTTTAGACCTGACAAAGTACTACGGCTTGGCTCGCGCCGTCCACAACAGGCCGCGGTGCAACAACCCTTCCATGTCCTTCGTCAGTTCGGGATGCGGGCTGAAGCACAGCACCCGCCCCTTGCCAAACTCGGCGGACACAATGGCCGACGTACCGATCATCACTCCTTCCGGCGCTCCATTCTTGGCGACTTCCGTTTCAAACCGAGCCAGTTCCTGATAGGCGGGCAGGTCTTTGTTCTCCGCCGGCGCCAGCAGCGGACCTTGATGATAGTGCAACGTCAGCCGGTCGCTCTCGCGGGCAAAAAACTCTTTCCCTGTTGCTGGCAACGACACTTCCAAATCGGCAATGCCCCGCGCCCAGTGCTGCTTATCGATCACCTTGGCATTGAGAATGTGCAGCGACCACGCATAATCGCAGGTCGCCAGATAGGCTCCCGCGCACACGCCGACATAGCCGCCCCCTTCTTTCACAAACTGCTTGATCTTCTCGCGTCCTTCCGCTTCCAGGGCCTTGCTCTGCGAACTGCTGCTGCCCCCGGGCAGAATCACCGCGGCGAACTCGCTCAACTTGCCCGCCCGAATCTCTTCCGCCGTGACGTTCTGCAGCTCAAACCGCTCGCTCTTCTGGACCGCGGCGATCAGCGTTCCCACCCGCAGGCTCACGCCTGAGTCTTTGAATAAGGCGACCTTCGTCACCGTGGCCGGCGGCTCCGCAGCGGAGAGGAACTGCGGCGAAAGCAGGAAACAGAGTCCGAGCAGAATCTGATGCAGAATTCGCATTTACTTGGCCTTCAACTTCTCAATCAAAAACTTGGCGACCGTGCCGTACTTCTCGTCTTTCTTATCGGGATACGAAACAACGCATTCCACCTTCACCGGCGCTAGTCGCTCGGCCAGTTTGATGCCATACAGGGCCGAGTGCGTGGGATCATCCTGCTTTTCCCCGACGACCGGCGGCGTCTTTTGATTGCCGTAATCCATGAAGATCGGCGG
>JAYTUF010000895.1:0-3427 GCA_043744755.1 Anatilimnocola sp. | reverse complement strand
GTCTACAATCGCATTGCAGCATCGACCAATGCCTACAAGGGCACAAATCATTGGAACAAACTAGAAGCAAAACTCGTTGGGAAAACGGTTACAGTTGTCATCAATGGCCAAACAGTGATTGATGCGAAAGAGATTGAAGGTGGCCCCACGGCAGCTCCCCCAGTCGCCTTTGATGCTGATGAAGACCTACCAGGTCCAATCTTGCTGTTCGCACATCCGCGTGGCGTGGGGGCGAAGTTCAGAAATATTCGAGTGCGACCACTGTAACTTGCGCCCGTCGGATTTCCTGAGGGGCGAAGAGGGGTGAAGTTCTCCGAAAAAACGGACTATGGGCAGTTTGCCACTCTTTTTGGGCCCGACTGCAATTCGAATCTGAGTGGGAAGTCGCCATGCAAACTGACAAATGTACAAATTCAACGGACAATGCGCAGGCGAAAGCCTCAAAAAAGTCGTAATGGTTGCGAGTCGTATCTCGGATTGCTTGAAGAGTGGACGGCCGGAGTATTTACAATGCTGCACTGGCGTGGAGTTGATTCATTCGAGTTCGCAGCGGTCAATGCTCCATACGGAGTTTGTTTAAAAGGATTGACTCGGGAAAGTTTGTTCACGGATACTGCGTTTCGTTCGTCGGGTGATCCGCTGGACGCACGCGAATTCAGAGGTTTTCGTCGACTCTGGTGTGTGGCACCAACGCCAGATCAGCTTTCAATGGATTTCAAGGGAGGTCACCAGTGAGTCCACTGGTCGAAGCAACAGTCACCTGTCCACATTGTGTTCGTGCGTGGCGTTGGAATCCGGCGGCGCGGCATCGACGAAGGGGAATGTGATGAGCGCAAGGCCGCTCAAGAAGGTAAGCAGGGCGATGGAAATGATACTTCGATTCATGATCGTGACATCCGACAAAGGCAAGCGTCTTTTTAGACATGAATGCCAAGCACACACCGGGCAAACGGAGCCATTATACGCCCAAAACTTAACGCCTGATGAACCTCTTTGCGGAAACAAAACGCCATCGTGGGGAAGGGCAAACACATCCAGCGAGGCATCGCGGCTTCGCCGCTTGTCTCGGTCCGATGGATGGTATTTGTTGCGAGTGAGGACATCCAGTCGGTGGTTCTGTAGTCTCCCGGCAAAACAGGCTATTTTTGTTTTTCGCTCAACGGGTGATTGTTGGCATGGCACCGTGCAGTTTGGATGGCCCCTTGGTCCGAAGAGTTTTGCGGCGCGGCTGTTCGTCGCAAGAAGGCGACCGATCTGACGTTCCACTTTCTGAACGTCGCGATTCTTTTTTTCGCAACCAGCCTTCATACGAACCAGCGCCACTTCGATCTTCACTTCGAGACCATCGCGGATCGCATGCCAGTCCTCTTTATGAATCTCCTGTTCGAACTTCTTCAGCATCCCCTTTGGAGTCCCGATGATGTAGCGATGACCGCCCTCGCGAAGGAACTTGATGTTGTCCTCGCTCACCATCCCGGGATCCATCACCCAGATCCGCTGGCTTCTTCCAATTGCATGCGTAATCCGTGGACGATCGCACACGCGTCGACTACGGCTTCTGCTCCAGAGTGTTTAAGTTCTTGATCGCCGGGTCGTATCCTTGTGCGGCGGCTTTGCGATACCAGGCCTTGGCTTGTTCAACGTCGCGCTCGACGCCGTTGCCTGCCTCGTACATGTCACCGAGATTTTTTTGCGCCATAGCATGACCGCTTGCGGCCGCCTTTCGGTACCACGCCAGCGCTTGGGCGTTATCTCTGGGGACACCGACACCACTGGCGTAGAAAGCACCTAAGTTATTCTCTGCGGCGGCAAAACCCTGGTCCGCAGCTCGCCGCATCCAAATCGCAGCTTGATTGTCGTCTTGAGCAACGCCGCGCCCTTGGTGGTAGAGCCAGGCCAAGCTGTTTTCGGACTGCGCCAGACCGCGGTCGGCCGCCTTTCGTATCCATCGAGCCGCTTCTTCGGCATTCTTATCGATGCCTTGCCCGTTTAAATAGCACAATCCGAGGGCCCGTTCAGCGAGGGCATACTCCTTCATGGCTGCGATGCGAAACCACTTCACCGCCGCTGCCTCGTCCTTCGCGACGCCATCGCCATTCAGGTATGCCCAACCGAGCTCCGTTTGCGCCTCCGCATTGTCCTGCCGCGCTGCAGCCTGCATCCACTTGAAGGCTGCCGCCGGATCTTCTTTTACCTCCATTCCGGCGTAGAGTATTCCCGCCGCCCATAGTTGGGCCGTGGCATCTCCCTTTTCCGCCAGCTCCAATATTTTGCGAAATAACGTCGCATCGTCGGGTTTTTCGACCGGCGTGATTTCCAGCGTGAGCGGCTTTCCGTCGCGCACGATTTCCATGCGAATCGGTCGGCCGGGCGTCTTGGCCGCAACGATTGCAAGATACGAGGGAATATCGACGACGGGAGCGCCGTCGATCGCGGTCAGCCGGTCGCCGACCAGCACGCCTTGCTGCTGGGCCGGAAAGCCCGGCAACAACGAGTAAACCACGACGAACCCATTGCGTCGTTCGATCTGAGCGCCCAAATAAGCCTTGACCTGTCGCGGCGCCAAGCGGACCGCGGCAAGCACGGCCTCCGAGGCGCCGGCTTCTTTCAGGGCCGCCAGAACGTTATCCGCCGGTTGAAAGCGGATGCCGTCTGTTTGCAGCCTGGCAATGATCGTTGCGTCGTCGATGCCGAGCCGGACGACCGTGGCCAAGCCTTCCTGCGTCAACGGCTCGGCACTCGTCGCGGGGCCGCCGTTGAGGACCAAGAGCCAACCGGCCATTATCAGAAGCGGGGCGGTCGATCGCGTCAGCATGCTGTGCTCCTCATGGTTCACTTTCGCAATTGGAAATCGGCAAACCGGGCCGTGGGCGTACCACTGCTGTTGTTCAGGCCCGCAACTCCGACCTTGACCTTCGGGCTCAACGGATCGGTTTGGGTTGGAAACGATTGCCACGTTTGACCGCCGTCCTCACTGAAGCTCGCGATAACGGAGCCGTTGCGGCGCTCTAGTCGCAAATGCGTCGGCCGGTTTTGAATGACGCGGTTATCTTGCACGGTCCGCTCGCCGTCTTTGAAGATATGGAAGTAGCAGGTGTTGAACGCCCGCCCTTCACGCCACATGTCGGTGCGATCGAAGCGAATCATGTTTTTTGCGTCTTGCCAGATCACGAGCGTCCCGGCATGGAACACCGATCGCGCCCCGGCGGTGATCGTCGCCGGGGCGGCCTTGGTGACGTCGAGCACCTGCACCTCGATCGTGAAGTCGCCGGTCGCCTCTTGGAGCACCAGCGGGGCGTTGACGGATTGTGGGCCCGGATGGAGATCGTGCATTCCGGCCCCGACGTGAATCGACAACGCGCCGCCGTCCAGCGCGAACTTGCAATCGCCGACCGGATCGACAGCCGTTCCCCAACCGGCAACGCTG
>JAYTUF010000894.1:0-13534 GCA_043744755.1 Anatilimnocola sp. | reverse complement strand
GAGTCTTTGGCGAGTGAGAACAATCCATGCTGGTTGGTCGTTGCTCGCCAAACACTCCCGACCCCATCTTCTTACCCCGCAACCCGGAACGTGCCATTCTTGGTTTTGCCGGATTGCGGCTTGCCGATAAAGATGTCTTCCGCGGAGCCCATCATGTCGGTGAAGATGTTGCCGGTGTCTTCGGTGACAATCAGGCGGTCACCCGGCAGCACGGCGTAGTCATATTCGGCCGGGACGCGGCGGATATTTCGGTCATACTCAATTGGCATCCGATGCCAGCCGCCATTGGGCAGCGGGCGAACCAGCTCAATGGTGATCCGATTGAACTTTTTAACGGCGTTCGCTTGCTGCAAGGCTTCATGAGCGTTGAGCGGGCCGGCGATGTTGTGTTCGGTCGAGTTGGCAGTTCCGCCCGCCGCGCGGAACTCGACAATGTACTTGCCAGCCGGTGCAGCAGCAGCCGGATCAGCCAGATGCGAGTCTTTAACCACCACGGCTTGAGTGCCCCAGAGGGGAGTCTTGCCCAGCGAGGTACAGCCGGTGAAGGAACCGCCCATGGCTAGCACGCCGATGACAACGGAGAGAATTCGGAGGTGCCAGGCATCCATGCCAGTTGTCCTTGCTATCAAGTGGGGCGCTTGCACTGCAAGAACCGTTAAACTCTGCTCAAACCGCCGACTCGGAGTCGTCTGGCGTTCGTTATCGACGGTTAGGAGGGTGGACTTGATTGAATCCGCAGGATTTTCCCCGAGAATCCGACATTCTGCATTCTGCCGCCCACTGGCTTCCGCCGAACCACCCGCCCGCGGATAATAGCACGCATGTGGCCACAATCCGAACCAACGCTCGATCTGCTCGCCGGCGCCAAACAGGGGAACGCCGATGCGGTAAATAGTCTGATGGACCGCCATCGCGATTCCCTCCGCCGCATGGTGCAAATGCGGCTGGACCATAAGGTGCAGCGGCGCGTCGATGTCAGCGATGTCGTGCAAGACGTGCTGGTCGAAGCCAATCGCCGGCTGCAAGACTATCTGCAGAATCCGGTGATGCCGTTCCATCTTTGGCTGCGGCAGATCGCCCACGACCGGATCATCGACGCCCACCGCCGCCATCGCGGTTCTGCCAAACGGAGCGTTGACCGCGAACAGCCACTGCTGGTGGCCGGGGCCGACGATCATTCGACGCTGCAACTTGTGGCTCAACTGTGCGATCCCGAAATGACCCCCGCCGCCGCCGCCACGCAGCAAGAGCTAGTCCGCGCCGTCGAACTCGCAATCACGAAATTGAACGACCAGGACTGCGAAATCATTATCATGCGACACTTCGAGCAACTCTCGAATCAGGAAATTGCCCTAGCGCTCGGTCTGAGCGAACCGGCCGCCAGCATGAGATACTTGCGAGCGATTAAACGGCTGCGGGTGATGCTCAACGATCCCACTTCGGCAGCTGAATCAGAGTCCGACTAACTTTTTCGCGATCCACGATGATTCAGCCTTCACCGCCCGACGCTCCTGCTACTGAGCACGAAGAGCAGCTCGCTCTATTGATCAGCAACCTCGCCGATCGCGCGCAGCTCGGTGAGCAAGTGAACCTGGAAGAGCAATGCCGCAGCCATCCGCGGTTCGCCGCTGACCTGCGCGAGTTGTGGGGCGCGGTGATGGTGGCGCAGGTGGCTGGCAAGAGTGCGTCGGTGGCAGAAACGATCGCGCCGGGCAAACACGATTCCTCGAGCGGATCGCTGGAGCTGCCCAGTCGCCTGGGCGATTATCTGTTGCTGGAAGAACTGGGCCGCGGCGGCATGGGCGTTGTGTTTCGTGCCAGACAGGAGAGCTTGGGCCGCGAAGTGGCGATCAAGATGATCCTCCGCGGCGAACTCGCCCGGCCTGCCGAGCGAGAGCGGTTTCAAGCCGAGGCCCAGGCGGCGGCCAAACTCGATCATCCGGGCATCGTGCCCGTTTATGAAGTGGGCGAGATCGCGGGTCGGCCTTACTTCAGCATGAAATTCATCCGCGGCACCACGCTCGCCCAGCGCTTGAGCGATGGGCCGATTCCTTCGCGAGAGGCAGCCAGGTTGCTGGTGGCAGTGGCCAGAGCGATTCACTTCGCGCATGAGAAGGGAGTGCTGCATCGCGACTTGAAGCCGTCGAACATCTTGCTCGACGAGCAAGGCCTGCCGCATGTCACCGATTTCGGTCTCGCCAAACAAATCACCGATGAACCAAGTCTGACCAAGACCGGCGCGATCCTGGGCACGCCGGCCTATATGGCGCCCGAACAAGCGGCCGGCAATCGCGGGCAAGTGGGTCCGGCCAGCGATGTCTATAGTCTGGGCGTGGTGCTGTATCACATGCTCACCGGCCGGCCGCCGTTTCAAGGCGCATCGCCGGTCGAGACGGTGCTGATGGTGCTGGAGCAAGATCCGGTTCCGCCTCGCATGCTCAACCAACATGCCGACCGCGACCTGGAGATGATCTGCCTCCGCTGCCTGCAAAAGCCGACCGACCTGCGCTATGCCACGGCCGCCGCTCTCGCCCGCGATCTCGATGCTTATCTCAACGACGAAAGCATCTCCGCCCGCAGCGGCCGCTTCGCCCAGGTTCTCGCCGGCTGGATGCGCGAAACGCATCACGCCGCCGTGCTGGAAAACTGGGGCCTGCTTTGGATGTGGCACAGCCTGGTGCTGTTTTTTGTCTGCTCGCTGACGAACGTGCTCTGGCTGTGGGGCTATCGCAAGGACGACGATCGCTGGATTTATTTCCTGCTCTGGACGGCCGGCCTCGGCACCTGGGCAGCGGTCTTTTGGGTGTTGCGGCGGCGGATGGGGCCGGTAACGTTCGTCGAACGACAAATTGCGCACATCTGGGCCGGCAGCATGATCAGCATCGGTCTGCTGTTTCCGCTCGAGTATGGGCTCGGCCTCAAAGTCCTCCAGCTCGCGCCCATGCTCGGCATCATCAACGGCATGGCCTTTCTGATCAAAGCGGGCATGCTCTCCGGCGCGTTCTACGTGCAGGCCTTCGCGCTCTTCGCCACCGCCGCCCTGATGGCCCTCTTTCCCGACTACGCCCACTTCATCTTCGGCCCGGTCGCCGCCGCCTGCTTCTTCTTTCCGGGAATGAAGTATTACCGGCAACGCTTACGCGTGCTGCTGGCCGCGATTCGCAAAGGGGCGCTAGCGGAGCCGGCAAGTGATCGACAATGACCCGTCAAGCGGATGCTACAATAGTTCGAGAGTCAACTTCACGATCGGGATGAAATCATGAATGCCATCATTCCCACCCCGCGCCAGTTAGTAGAAGCTCTCAGCGAGTTTCGCTTCCCGCCCCAGGCCAATGCACACCTGCAGCAATTGATGGACCTTCATAACGATGGGAAACTCACTCCCGCTCAACTGGAAGAGTTGACCGGGCTTGTGGAAATGAGCGAGACGATGTCATTGTTCCGCGCTGAAGCTTTGCAATTGCTGGCGAAGGACAAAGCCTCGTGATCTCGGATATCGTAGCGGCCGAGATCCAGACCCGAGCCCAGGAGCGCTGCGAATACTGCAAAATGCATGATTCGTTACAAGGCGCGACTTACCATCTGGAACATGTTCGACCTCGATCGCAAGGTGGCACTGACGAAATTGGCAATCTCGCTTGGGCGTGTCCCAATTGCAATCTCCAAAAGTCGAATCGCACGATTGCGCAAGATCCCGAGACAAGCGCAATCGTTCCGCTATTTAACCCGCGAGTACACCTTTGGCGGGAACATTTCGAGTTTCGAGGCACTGAACTGCAGGGGCTTTCGGCAATTGGGCGGGCCGCGATCTCGATACTGACACTGAATCATCCTCGCCGAAGACGGATCCGGCAGGTCGAAGCCATGTGTGGGTTGTTTCCGCCTTAAGCCGAGGTCAGTTCCACCACAGCCCCGCCGCCCCTGCTTTCGCTTTCTCGCGAATGGGACCGACCTTTTCGCTGACTTCAGTCTTGTCGGCCGCTTCCCAGGAGTTAATCGACACGCCGCCGGACGCGGTGATGATCCAGTCGCGGCCCTTCTTGAGCGTGCTGCTTTGAGTCGCCACTTTTTTCGGTGCGGCATATTTCGCGAGGACAATCTTTCCTTCGGCCGAGGTCAATTCGGGGAGTTTGCAATCGGCCTTGGCGGGGAGGTTTTCTTTCGTGCATAGGGCGGCCACGACGCACATGTCCATCAGATTCCGCAGGTCGCCGAAGACCGACTCCTTGCCGGACAGTTCTTCGTATTTGGCGTTGAATTGATCGCACCACTTCTGGGCGACCGGGTTCACCTTGCCGGTTCCCTTGACGGTGCCGGCCCCATTATCGACGAATTCGTCTTCCGTCATGACTTTCACGCCCGACCCGCGCAGTTCCCAAGACAGGCCATCTTCGCTGCGGCCGAGCGGTTCGTAATTGCAGGCCATCCACCAGCGGGGCATCATGTTGTCGATTTGGCCCGGGATCATGTCAATGAAGCTCGCCAGCCCCTGCACGGGCGAGCGTTCCAGCTTCATACCGATCCTTTTCATCTTGTAATCGGCAGCGACCAGAACGCGGGCAAAGTGCGACGTATCCGGCACGCCGGTCAATGTGATCGCTTGCTGCCCCATCGCCCGCTCGATGCCCTCCGGGATCGCCGCGTTGTAAGTCCTCTGCTGTTTCATGAATTGCTCGAAACGTTGCCGCCCTTCAACCGTCGGATCGATCGAGCAGGAGATGCCACCCTGGCGAGCTTGCTCGACCGTGCGAAAGGCGACAATCAAGTCTTCGAGATAAAGCACGGGGCGGCCCGTCGTCACGCCCACCATGTTTCCTTTTCCATCCAGTCGCCAGCCTTCGCCCGGACCAGCCAGCACAATGTCGTTGCTTTCGGGATAGAGCAGCACATATTGAATTCGCTGGATGCCGGCCAGAAACCGGATGTCGTCCGGCAAATCGGCAACCTGGTTCTTTCCCGGAGCTGCGAGGGCGGCTTCCACCGCTTTGAGCGAAATCTTGCGCAGTTCCACCGGTTTGTTGAGCTTGGGATCGACCTCGCGCAGTTGCAGTTCCAAAGCGTCGTTCAGCTTTTCGAGATCCAGCAGATTGACATTATCGAGCACGCCATCGACGGAAATCTTCACGCCGCCGACCTGATTGCCAATGCCCTGGTTACCGAAGTTGCCGCCGCCCCCCGCGAAGCAAACGCTGCTAACCAGAGTACTTACAATTCCTACAAACAATGGCAGACGGCGTGGAAACATGCCCTTTCCCTCTCATCAAAAAACGCTCTCGACTACGCAACGAGCGAGCGGTCAAACGGCCAAGTAATTCGGGCTCGAATTAATGCCCGTGGAGCAAAAGATAACATAATCGAAAGATTACGATTTTGCAAGGAAAATGGATGCCCTCACAATGCTCAGACCAAGTGATAGACCTGAATACCACAGCCCAACAGCGAAATCGAAGACTCAACCTGCCCTTGACCCTTCCCGCGTCAACACGTAACTTGAAGGCACACCTTGACCTCTGGTGTAACGGTAGCACGAAAGATTCTGGATCTTTTAGTCATGGTTCAAATCCATGGAGGTCAACTTTCTAAACCCTTTGCTGGGCCTCAACTTGCGACGATGGCGATTCGTCGCTTTTCTGTTGACTGTGGCGATTGTTGCTGGAGTTGTTGCAACGGCCCGCGGCTTCCCAAACGGCGTCAGCGGTTGATTCCGCATTCTGGCCGACGTAGTAGCGCAAGGTAGTCTCAATCGATTCGTGACGCATTAACTGCTGCAGCACGATGGGCATTACAAGCTTTGACCACTTCTCACCGAACGACCGGCGCAGGTCATGGGCCGACGCGAACTTGCCAGCGTCTCGATCGACAACCACGCGGGCGGCCTTGCCAATCGCCCCGATGACTCGTGAAGCCCACTGCAGGCCCACGCAACCCCCGCCCCATCGGCCAGGAATCGAGAACACGGGGCCCGTCCGCTCGGCTTCCGGA
This sequence comes from Anatilimnocola sp., assembly GCA_043744755.1. Taxonomy (GTDB): domain Bacteria; phylum Planctomycetota; class Planctomycetia; order Pirellulales; family Pirellulaceae; genus Anatilimnocola. The sequence continues at coordinate 7,552 of JAYTUF010000894.1, read as the reverse complement.
GTCGCCCAGAGGAATTCAGCGAAGTCCGGCGTAACCGGATGCATCCGGTCGCGGCCGCCCTTTTCGAGTTCCGCGAGTATCTGCAGCATCGGCCGTTTGCCGGTCAGGTCCACCATGATCTTCGTTTCATCGTCCCATGACAGCCCCAAAGCTTCCCCGAGTCGCAGGCCGGACAGCTTCAACCCCATCAGCAACCGCCGCCAGGACGGCGCAGCCGCGCGGGCGCTGGCCTGCTGGCGATTCCGGTCGTTGGCCTTGGCGGCTTCGCTGCGGGCCTTCCGTCGCTTCCCGTCCGTTTCTTTCGGTTCGGATTTGCGATCATCGCCGGCCAGAATGATGCCTTCAATGATCTTATCGAGCATCCGCTCGAATTCTTCCGTAGTGACCGGCCGGCCCTTCATCATCTTCGCACCGCGAACGCGCTTCGCGTTCTTCACCTTGGGTACGGCAGCCAGCAAGCCAACGTCAACCGCCCACGCGAAAGCAGCCTTGACGGTTGCCAGGTAGGACCGGATCGATGCGTCCGCCAACTTGGCTTCCCGCAGCTTTGACTGGTAGAAGCTCAATCGGTCCGCGGTCGCATCGCGCAGCCGCTGCGGGTTGAGAACGCGCTCGATTGAATTGAACGCCGTGGAAATCACGTTTGCCGTACTTTTGGCCATCGTCGGCACAACCTCGGCTTCGTACCGTTCGCGAAACTCAGCCCAACCGATATTGGCCAGCGGCTTGTAGCGACCCTCGCGCAACTCCGCTTCCCACTTGGCCGCGGCCTTGTCGGCATCCTTCTTGACGGCGGTTTTCGTGCTGCGCGTGTGGCGCTTGTTCGTCATCGGGTCGATGTAGTACATGATGAAGGCCCGGCGGTCGCCGTACTTCATCACGCGAACCTCAATTTGGTCAGACATAAGAATTGCTCCAGGAAAGGGAAAGCCCCGCAGCGTGAGCCACGGGGCGAGAGGGGGAAAAAACTAATCAACGCTCGGCACTTTGAAATGCAACTTGCCGCGATTCGAGAGGTAGAACGCTTGCGGCATGACAACCGCGGTCTGCTCTTGAATCAGGCAGGGCGAGTCGGGATGCTCGGCGTCCAACGCCTGAAAGTGGCGTTCGGCCTGCGTCTTGGTGAGTAGATGCCCGTTCGCGTGGCCGAAGCGGGCGAACTTCGGCGACTCTTCAACCTGATTTGTCTTCATGGCAAACTGCCTTCTGGCGCGTTCACCCAACAAAACAACCGATCAGCAGGGAAGAGCAAAGCTCCCCGCGAATCGGCTTTTAGTTCGATGTGCGCGCACAAAAAAGGCGTTAGCCCGCCAACTCGCTACTAGGCGGTCATAAAACCACCCGGCCGTTCTTGCTCCCCGCCTTCGCGGATCAGCGCTTGAAACTGGCACACAAGCTGACGGGCTAACGCCCTGTTCTGAAACGTACAACATCGAACTGCCTTATGATCTTTGGCTGAATTACGTCAGCCGCGGTTTAGTGCCCGTACTTTGGCGGTTGCGGGGTTCGATGTCAACTGCGAATTGGGAGTCTTCATCGGGCCCCAATCATTTCCGGCATCGCCGCGGGGATCGCTGGCAGTTCGCCGAGGACCTTGGGAGCCGTGGGCCACTGGCAGCGAAGCAATCGAGCATGGGCCAGTTTGACGCGCGCCCAATTCTCAATGGCGGGGCCAATCAGCGCGAGGGCTTCGGCTTCAGCCGCCACGGCCAGCGCCTTCGCCTGGGCGACGGCTGCGGTCGTTTCAACGCTCGTCAGCGAATTGACTTCGGCCACGGCGTCCTGATAGGCGGCTTTCACCCGCGGATAAATCCGGGCGAGATTTTGTCCGCTTTCAGCCAGCGTTAACTGCGCTGCTTCAACCATATAGGACGCATCGATCGCCCCGGTTTCGTCGGCGTTTGCCAAGTTGGCTTCGGCCTGCGCGAGTTCTTGCCGGTCGCATCGCGCGATGGTCTCTAGCCGGCGATATTCAGTCAGCAACACTTCATACTTACGAACCCTTGTCCCCAACTTGGCTTGGGTGAGCACGGTAGCTTCAGCATCGACGTTGCGACCGAACGGGATAACCGCGTTTGGTTTGAATCGTAGCGAAACGCCGTTTTCGGAAATCTGGCTTTCCAGGGGAACATAGCGAAACAGCGGCGGCGGGGTATCGTCGCGCGACAGCTTGGGGGTCGGTCGGGTGGTATTGATTTTCTTCATGGGTTCCTCGATTACTTGGGGAGAATGAATTTTGTGTTGTCGAAATCCTTTTGAGCCGGATCGTAAAAAAACGGTGCTTCGCAAGGGCATGGCTTAACCTTTCTTCTTGAACACGCGGTCAGCGACAGCATTGCCAATCGCCTCATTCACTTCGCGAACCTGCTGTTGCTCGTTCGCCGTCAATTCCCGGCGGGGATCCTTCAGCAGATGCGGGCTGGATAGCAGGAATTGGCCCATGCGCCGGTCATCGTCGCCTGACGCAACGCTAAGGAACGTCGCTTGCAGTTTGGTTGGCTTATCGTTGGCCGTCAGACTCAGCCGGCGGAGGGCCATCGCAAGAGAGGGTTCTTCGACCTGCGCGCCGTCCTGTCCGACGTTAATTTCTTCGCCTTCCAGTATCTCGCCTTCCTCTGTGTCGCCGTCAGTGAAGACATCATTCGCAGCATCGCCCCATTCCATACGAATGAGTTTCTCGATGGCTTCACCGGCGGTGTCATCAACTCCCGCGAACTCAGCAGCTTCCTTGGCGCGGCAGCGCATCCACCGGATAGCCGCTTTCGCGTCATCGGTCAGCGGGGGCAGTTCGTTCGCTGCGGTTCTGGACTGGGGTTTGAATTCGGTTTTCATTCTTCGGACTCCGTTAGACACGAGGGGAAACAAAAATGGGTTGTTGGGCATTGGGTTAGGCCGTGACGATGGCGGTAGCGTTGACGATGCCAGTGCGATCAACTCGCGCATAATGCAGCGTCCACTTGATCTTGCCCGTGTTGCTCGCGGCGCAACTGAGTTTGATTTCGCCGGGGCCGAGCGTCATACCATGACCGGCCAGGCGATTCGCAGGGACTTCGACGTAAGGGCTGCTGGCTTTCATCGCCGTAGCGAGCGTGCCGGTAATCGAAATGATCGTGCCGACTGGTTTGTTGGCGATGTCGAGTACGGCGCACATATCAACCGGGCTACCGGTCGTCGGAACGTAGATGAGCTTCGCGTCATTTCCTTGGTTTTGAATCGCTTCGGTGACTTCGCCGCCGAAATCGACCACGCGCACCTTGCCGCTGCCGATAGTGAATATCGTCACGCTCGTTGTCTGCGGGAGGTTGGCGGGGGATCGCTCGACAACCTTGACGGATGTCGTTTGATCGATGGGGGGAAAGGGTGAACCGGCCATAGTGAGAGTCGCTTTCTGGAAAGTGGGAACGGAATTACTTGGAAAGATACGCGGTGGTATCGAAATACTTCGCACCCGAATCATAAAAGTACGGACCATATTTCAAGTGCGGCAAGTTTGTTTTCGCGTGGCTGACATTGATCAGATAGGAGCGGTAAAAGTCAGCCATCGGCCGCAAGTGCGGAGCGGTTGCGGCGTGAAATTCCGTAATCCAGGGAGAGTTCTGGCTGATCGCAATTTCATCGCGGGTGGGAATGCGAAGCTGCAAGCCGGTCGCTTTGCTGAAGAGCTTGGCGAGCAGTTCGGTTTCTTCGGGGGTCAAGTGTTCGTGCTGGGGCATGATTACTTTCCTTTGCGGGCTTCGCGCTCGCGGGCTTTGTGAACTTTCGCGGCCAGCCGATCCTCTTGCGTGGCGGTCAAGCCGCTATTGAGTCGTTCGCCGGTTACTTTGGGCTGGCCAATTGTGCCGCCGAAGACTTCATCACCGCGGAGACGGCCAGGCGTTGAAGCTGGCAATTCACTCACGGGGATTTCGTCAGCCTTGACGATGGTCAGGCCCCAAGATCGCTGCAGGCTGCGCGATGCTGCTGCCAGGCGTTCGCGGCCGATAGGGTCCGATGGGTCGAACTCGACAGCCACGGTCAGGATGAAAGCGCCGGTGGGGATTGTGGATTGGTTCATGCTCGTTAGTTCCAGGTCGCTTGAATTCGAGATACAAACCGCTTCCACCGGTCCGCGCGTTGACAGACGCGGATGCAAGCAGCTTTGAGTTCTTCGGGTGTCGGCTTCATTCGTTCAAACAATTTCAGAAGTGCCAAATCGGCATCGAGTTCGGGCTGCATGGCCAGCAATTCGCGGGCTTCGGTTTCAAGGGGATGCTCGATCATTCGCCGCTGCCTTTCTCGGGAGTCACCAGGCGGTAAGGGCTTGGCAGTAGTTCAAGGTGGTCGGGATACTTGCGGGCCAGGTATTCCATTTCGGCGTGCAGGCCGCCGAATGCGGGGCGATAGGTTGAAAGCTGGTTGCCCGTCGCATTGACCATGCCGCCCCAAGTGCCGCCGCCAAGGGGCATCACCTGTTGAGCAGCCGGCAAGGCGATGCTAAGCGCGGTCACAATGTCGCCGTGCCCGCCAAGTGTGCTGCGCGGACTGACCAGACGTAGGCCGTAGGATCGTTGTTCAACGCGCGTCTGCAGCAGTTGCTTGCGCAGGTCATCGTCGTGGGGCAAGTCGATAGCGAACGTGTTGAATAGCTCAACCAGCGTCATGGCCTGTTCCATGAGCGCGTTGCCACTCTGCGGGCGTGTCTCGATGGGGATGCTATCCTTGCGCAGCAGTTCAACGGTCGCTTCGGCTTGAAACGGATCGGCAACCACCCGGCGCAGGCCGTAGGTGCGATGGGCTTCGCGAATGACTTGCCGAATATGCTCTTGGCTGATCTTCGTTCCGGGGGCAGGACGCCAAACCCAACTGCGGGCGAGTCGGTAACGTCCCTTGCTGCTGCGGGCTACAACCACGAATGCGGACCAGTCGCGGGAAACCGAAAGATCGAGAGCGCCCACGAAGGCATAGCGTTCTGACGTTCCGGGTTCGCTGGGGCCAAGCATCACGGGGACATTGTTGGCGAATGCTTGATCGATAACGTCAACCCCGAGCGCGTCGCCTTGACCTTCCACGGGTTCATTCTTGAACAAGCGGCGATAGGCCATAGCGGGCAGGATGCGCTCTTGTTCGGCAAGGGCTTCAGCGTCCAGCCAAGGCGATGGTCCTTCCAATCGAGAGAAGTGGCAGCGGGGGTCGATGCGGAATGCTTCGCGAATCGGGAACTGCCAACTTTGAACGTAGGGGGCGTTCGCGCAGATACAAACCACGCAATGCTTCCGCTTGGCCGCTCCGCTGAATACCGCATCAAAAAACGGCTGAGCATTGGCCTTCATATTCGTGAATTCGTCGATGATGACCAGATTGTCATTCCGGCCGAAAGCTGAGCCGGCGTCACTGGCGATGACGTCGATAGTGCTACCCGTCAGCACGTTGCGTATCCGATTTTGCTGGACGTCGATCAGCGGCTTTAGCTTCCGATCAGCGGGATCTCGCACCGTAACCGACAACCGGGGACACTCGCGAACCAGCAACCGGCCAGCGTCAACCAGTAGGCGGGCTTGATCTTGATCGGCCGCGCAGACCAGACCGGATACCGGGCGCGGGCTGCTGTAAGCCACAAATAGGGCGATGGCAGCTTGCGCCGTCGTCTTGGCCGATCCGCGGGGCAGTTCCCAGTAGTGGCGGTTGAGACTCGGGAGCGAAGCATCGGGGGGCAGGCCCACAATCACGCGCAGGGCGTTCTCCAGTGCGGCGAAGTTGTCACGCTGGAAGTCTGCCATCACGTCGCCGAACCGCTGCGGGCCATCGTCGGTGATGATAATCAGCTCATCCAGGAACTCGCGGGGGGTGCATTCGGCTTGGGTCATCGGTCACCCCCGCGCCCAGCAGCGTAGGAGGGCAGCAGGGAATCGCCTGGGCGCGTTCCCTGAAGCTTCAGGCCCAACTCGACTAGAACCTTGTCGCGGGCTGCTGTAGCCGTCGTAACAGCGTCCAGCAAGCGCAGGCGGTCCATGATGGGTAAAGTCTCGTCATCAAGTCGCAACCACCGGTCAGCCAGGATGGCTTGCTTCTCATGCCGGCAACACGTTTGAATCAGGGCGAGTGCGGGGCCTTCCACCGGGCCAAGCTTCTCCAATTCAGACACCAGCCACCCCTTGAACCGATAGAGTCGCTTCTCTGCCGACTTCGCTTTTGGTGGGAACTTACCGGCGGGAAGCGTCATTCCGTGCCGAACGGCGTTCATCGAGCCAATGGGCGGGCCAGGCTTGCGCGTGGCGTTCTGGGCGGGGACGTTCGATGGGGGTGCCGCGGCCGAATCAGGCCCATTTCCGCCATCCGGCAGCAACAGTTCAGGTCGCGCGCAGCCGTTTGCGGAATCAGTCACGTCGCAAGTGCTTTTCGGCAATGGGGTTACGTTGGTCATGTTATTTGCTGTTGTTGATCCTGTATCAGTTAGCCAAGGTTTCAGGCGACAAGGGCAGGGGTGTTAATGGCGGTCCGGCGAACCGCGGCGTTGCGGTCAGGTCCGCCGCTGGCGGAACACCTTCGCCGGAACGGAACAGTAAAGGCCCATTTCCGTAAACTTTCCCTGTCGCGCCCGCGTAAGGGAACTTTCCTAAAACAGGCCCAAACTCTTCCGTAGGTGTTCCGTGTTCCGTTGGGATCATCTGTATTCCCCCTCGCTGGTTGTATGTTCGCTATCCCTCAGAGCGATTCCCGCGTACCAGATGCCGTTGCTCTTCGTTTTCGCGAATCCTCGATCCGCGATTGCAATACCAAATCGAGTGAGGCTCATTCCGCCTTCGCCCAGCCAGTTTCGATAGGCGTTGAACAACTGCTGCGAGCGGATTTTCACGCCTGGGGTCGTTATGCAAACCTCGTCAATGAACTGCCCAAGAACATCCATATCGCCGCGATACTCGGCCACGGCGTCAGTGATCACCTGGGGCGTTTCAAGGCCGAATTCCGCCCAGCGTCGATAACCAGCCAGTGACCAGTTCAGAATCCCCGGCAACTCCGCTGCGAGCTTGGCGGGCATGGCTCGATCTTTAGTGGCGTCATCGAACGTGACGAGGAAGGGGATCATCTTGATCCGTCGCCAAATACCATCGTCCTGCCCTCGAACGGTCGGCTTGTGATTGACCGCCAGCCAGATTTTGTGTGTCGGGTCGAACTCCCAAAAATCCTGATACAACTTCCGGGCCTTGACTCGGTCACCGCCGGTCAATTCCTTGATGAGACTTTCCGCCAGTCGCTTCCCTTCGTCGGCCTCTATGCAGGCCACGAATCGTTTGCCGAACAAATCAGCCATGCCGGTCGGGTGCGATTGTCCGTTACTCTGCAGCAGTAAATCGGCTGGCGCTTTGCTCGCATAATCCCCCAACAGTTGCAGCAGGAGATTCAGAAGCGTGGACTTGCCGTTACTTCCCCGTCCATAGCAGACGAAAGCGGCATGTTCTCCCACGTCGCCGCTGAGACAGTAACCGAATGCCCGTTGAACGAAGTCGATCAGCTCAGCATCGCCGCCGAAAATCCGCTCGATGAAGGCCTGCCAGGTCGGAGCCGTCGCCGCCGG
>JAYTUF010000893.1:0-13537 GCA_043744755.1 Anatilimnocola sp. | reverse complement strand
CATTTGGCCGATGACCTTTGGTCTGGCCTGTTGTGCGATTGAAATGATGGCCGCCGGCGCTAGTCGGTACGACCTTGATCGCTTCGGTGCCGGGGCCTTTCGCGCCACGCCGCGGCAAGCTGACTTGATGATCGTGGCCGGCACCGTGACTTACAAAATGGCCAGCCGCGTTCGTCGTTTATACAACATGATGCCCGATCCGAAATTCGTGATCGCGATGGGCGCTTGCACCGTCGGCGGCGGGCCTTATTTCAAATGGGGCTATCACGTCGTGAAGGGTGTCGATCTGGTCGTGCCCGTCGATGTGTACGTCCCCGGTTGCCCGCCCCGCCCCGAAGCTTTGCTCGAAGGGTTGATGCGGATTCAAGACAAGATTCGCGGCCACAAAATCGGCAAGGTTCGCGAAACGGGTGCCGCGGGCTTCCTGTCGCTGGGCCAGAAGTCGATCGATGAATTGCCGATTCCGCATCATTCGGGATATGTCAGCACCGATGTGGATGTGGATCCTGTTTACGATCATCAAAAAATTACGGGTTAGTAAGAAACAATGACCGATACGCTGATCATCACGAATTTGCATTGCGCGGTGGAAGGGAAGCCAATCCTGCGGGGCGTGAACCTCACGGTTCGCCGCGGCGAGACACATGCGCTCATGGGTCCCAACGGCAGCGGCAAGAGCACGCTGGGCTTGGTCATCATGGGTCATCCCAAGTACGAAGTCACCGCGGGGACGATCACGCTCAATGGCGAAGACCTGAGCGAGATGTCGCCCGATCAACGCGCTCGCCGCGGCTTGTTCTATGCCTTTCAACGACCGGTCGCGATTCCCGGCGTGAAGCTGGCCGACTTCCTGCGTCATGCGGCGACGAACGTTCGCAAGCCAGACCGGAAGGAAGGCGAAGAACTGATGCCCATGAAGGACTTCCGCAAAGAGCTGAAGGCCAAGATGGAACAACTGCGGATGAACCCCGATTTCGCCCGCCGCTATGTCAACGATGGCTTCTCCGGCGGCGAAATGAAGCGGGCCGAAATCCTGCAGATGGCCATGCTACAACCGAAGATCGCCATCCTCGACGAAACCGACTCCGGCCTCGATGCCGACGCGGTGCGGCTCGCCAGCCAGAGCATCGCCGAGATCGGCCGCGAGAAGATGGGCCTGCTCATCATCACGCATCACGACAAACTCCTCGAACACAACCCGCCCGAGTTCACGCACGTGATGCTCGGCGGCCGCATTGTTGAAACCGGCGGCATTGAACTGGCAGCCGAACTGCATGGCCAGGGCTATGACCGCATCCGGCGCACCTATCCCGATGCCGCGGAAGAGAACCGCGTGATGGCAGCCAAGGAAGAAGCCGCGGGAAGCCTGGCCGCCCGTTAATCGGCCCAGTCTTCCGCGCACTCAGATTTTTACGCAGCCAATCTTCAAAAGCGACTGCGATTTTTCGCAGCCCCGCTTTAGGTAAGCAATCGCCATGACGACTGAAACGACACTACCGACGATGGGCGCCGATCCGGTCGGCGACATCAATAAGTACGACTTCCACACCGACAGCAAGCCGATCTTCAAAGCTCGCAAGGGGATCGATGCCGAGATCGTGCATCAGATTTCGGACATGAAGAATGAGCCCGCTTGGATGCGCGACTTTCGCCTGCAATCGCTGCAGATTTTCTTCGACAAGCCGATGCCCAAGTGGGGCGGCGATGTGTCGCTCGATTTTCAAGACATCTACTACTATCTCAAGCCGACCAACAGCCAAGGCCGGACCTGGGACGAGGTGCCGAAAGAAATCAAAGACACGTTCGAGCGTCTCGGCATTCCTGAAGCCGAGAGAAAATTCCTTTCGGGCGTGAAGGCTCAGTTTGAAAGCGAAGTGATCTATGGATCGCTGAAACAAGACCTGGCCGATAAGGGTGTGATCTTCACTGATACGGACACTGCCGTCCGCGAGCATCCCGAATTGCTCCGCAAGTATTTCGGCACGATCATTCCTCCGCATGACAACAAGTTCGCCGCGCTCAACTCGGCGGTCTGGTCGGGCGGATCGTTCATTTACATCCCTAAGGGTGTGAAGATCGATTTCCCGCTGCAGGCCTATTTCCGCATCAATGCCGAGAACATGGGGCAGTTCGAGCGGACGCTGATCATCGTCGATGAAGGTGCCAGCGTGCATTATGTCGAGGGTTGCACCGCGCCCATGTGGAGCAGCGAAAGCTTGCACTCGGCCGTCGTCGAAATCTCGGTGCATCGAAATGCTCGTTGCCGTTATACGACGATTCAGAACTGGGCCAACAACATCTTCAACCTGGTGACCAAGCGGGCGATGGCTTATGGCGATGCCACGATGGAATGGATCGATGGCAACCTCGGCAGCAAACTGACGATGAAGTATCCGTCCGTCTACATGATGGAACCGGGCGCCCGCGGCGAGATTCTCTCGATCGCGTTCGCCGGCCCGGGTCAACATCAAGACGCGGGCGCCAAGCTCGTCCATTGTGCGCCGAACACCACGGGGCAAATCATCAGCAAGAGCATCTCGAAGGGCGGCGGCCGTAGCAGTTACCGCGGATTGGTTCGCGTTGAGAAAGGCGCGACCAACGTTAAGACCAGCGTCGTCTGCGATGCGCTGATTCTCGACGACAAGAGCCGCAGCGATACCTATCCCTATCTCGAAATCGCCGAACAGGATGTTTCGATCGGCCACGAAGCCAGCGTCTCGCGGATCGGCGAAGAGCAACTGTTCTATCTCACCAGTCGCGGCCTGACCGAAGCCGAAGCGTCAGCCATGATCGTCAACGGCTTCATCGAGCCACTGGTGAAGGAACTGCCGATGGAATACGCCGTGGAAATGAACCGGCTGATTCAGATGCAAATGGAAGGGTCGGTGGGATAATAGATATGCCTCGCGTTTTCGGGTTTCATGCCTGCCAGCGCGAGTTTGCGGAGGCGCTGGTGCGTGGCGACATTCCGCTCGCGGAATGGAAGCCGAGCGAGAACCGATACGATTGGCTTGGCAAAGGCATCTATTTTTGGGAGCAAAACAAGCGACGCGCTCAGCAATGGGCGGCGAATAACGTCAAGGGAGAGGCCGCGATTATTCGGGCGGAGATTGAGTTAGGAACTTGCTTGAATTTGGCGAGTTCAGAATACCTACGCCAGATTCAGAAAGTGTATGACGATCTGGTCATCACCTATCAGGAGCGTGGCTGGCCCATGCCGGTCAATCGTAAGTCGGGCCTTCGTGACTTGGATCGGTTGGTTATGGATGAGTTTGTGGAATTCATGGAGCTTGGCCGTGCTGGACGAGTCGTTGAGTTTGACACAATATGCGCTCCATTTGAGGAAGGCGAACCCATTTTTCCGGGATCATACATCCGAGACCAAAGCCACGTTCAGATCGCCGTCAGGAATTATCGGATGATTCAATTGATCGACTTAGTAGAATAGCGAGATTCAAAACATGGTTCGTGGAACTGATGGCAAGACAATCGCAATTGCCAAGGCGATTCTGGAAGCGAACTTGGCTCGTCCCAGGGGCGAACGAGTTGCGGCCATGATCGCCCGCGGCATCATCGATGAGCATGGCCAGGTGATTCACAAGGATGCCGAACCGAGCAACGGCAAGAAGTCGAATGGTTCGTCGGCCAAGAACGGCTCTGCCGCCAAAAAGAAAAAACCAGCCAGCGGAAAGAAGTCTTGAAATGTCGGCCACGTCGATTGCATCGTTTAGTACGGAAGCGTTCGAGTCGTTTCTCCTGGCTCGCAATGAGCCCGAATGGCTCGTGACTCAGCGCAAAAACTGCTGGGAAGCTTTTCAGCGGATGGATTGGCCGGCCCGCAACGAAGAAGAATGGATCCGCACGGATATCCGGCTGCTCAAGCTGAGCCAGTTCTCGTTGCCGCAGGATGCAGCGAAGTCTGCCGTGGTTCCGGCTTCTCTGTTGACCGAAGGCGTACAACTCGCCGGGCAAGTGACGGCCGTTGATAGCCGGCCGCAGTCGGCGTCGCTTGACAAGCAATGGCAAGACAAGGGCGTGATCTTCGGCAGCCTCGATGAGCTGGTGCATACGCACGGCGATCTTATTCAAAAGTATCTGCTCACCCGCGCGGTCAATCCTGAGTACGACCGTTTTGCGGCTTTGCATGGCGCTTGCTGGTCGGGTGGGCATTTTCTGTACGTGCCGCGGAATGTGGCCATTGGCGATCCGTTTCATTTCATCTCGGCGCTCACGAGTGGCGGGGCGGATCTCGCGCACACGCTGATCGTGCTCGAAGAAGGCGCCGAAGCGACTGTGATGTGCGAGACGGCCAGCTTGCCGCAGGAATCAGGCGCGCCGGCTGCCGGCTTTCACAATGGCGCACTGGAAGTGATCCTCGCGCCGCGGGCGCGGCTGCGGCTGGTCAGTTTGCAGAATTGGTCGGATCAGGTTTGGAATTTTGCCCATCAGAAGGCCCTCGTCGGTCGCGATGCCTCGCTGCAATGGACCATCGCCGCGATGGGGAGCCGGCTGAGCAAGGTGAATCAGCACGTGGAACTCTGTGGCAAAGGGGCCGAGTGCCAGGTCAACGGCGTGCTGTTCACCGAGGGCAAACAGCACATTTCGTATCACACGCTGCAGCATCACGCCGCCCCCGCTTGCCGCAGCGACTTTTTGTACAAGGCCGCCTTGCAAGACAAATCGCGCACGGTCTGGCGAGGGATGATCAAGGTCGATCCGCTCGCGCAGCAGACCAACGGCTATCAGCGCAACGACAACCTGATGCTCAGCACCGAAGCCCGCGCCGATTCGATCCCCGGCCTGGAGATCGAAGCCGACGATGTCCGCTGCACGCATGGCAGCACGACGGGCAAAGTGGACGAAGAATTGATCTTCTACGCGCAGGCCCGTGGCCTGTCGCGGCAAGAGGCCACGCGAATCATCGTCAGCGGTTTCTTCCAACAGATTTTCGACCGCATCACCATCGAAAGCGTACGCAACGCGCTGGGCCACGCAATCCTCCGCCGCGTGCGAGAGTACAGCTAATGCCCCCATTTGTGAAAGCCGTCCCTGTCTCGTCGCTCGCGGATCCCGGCCGAGAACTGCTCGAACTGGGCGACCGCGTGGTCGTACTGCTTCACGTCGGCGGCGAGTTCTTCTGCCTCGACGACGTCTGCACTCACGACGGCGGCCCCCTCAGCGACGGCGCTATCGACGATCACACCATCGCCTGCCCTCGCCACGGTGCGAAGTTCGATATTCGCAATGGCAAGGCACTCACTATGCCCGCCACGGAAGACACCGTAGCTCATCATGTCGAAGTTCGCGATGGTTGGGTCTGGGTGAAATTGCGCGAGGAATAGAATTCTCGTACGCGAGTCATTCCATGACTCGCATCCTCGAACTCAGTCATGGAATGACTGAGCTACGGGCGCTGGAGAAATTCCGCCTCGCCGAATTGCCAGAGCAGAAAGCTCCAGACATCGGCCAATTCCGCCTGCCGCTGGTCGAGCCGATGCCGTGACCGGCGTGGTAGTCCACGCGAAACAGCACCGGATGCCGCTGGCGGATGCCGCTTGCAACCGGGCGGTGGTCTTGGCGGAGACCCAAGGCTCCACGCGCGGATCGTTGATGCCGTGGGTCAGCAGCACGGCTGGATATTTCACACCGTCTCGAATGTGATGCAAGGTACTCATCGCGAGCAGTCCGCGGAACTCATCCTCCTTGGGATTGCTCGGACGTTTCCACAAATCAAACCGCGTTCGAACAAACGCGGCTACATCCACGGGGCAGCACGGTGATAACCATTCTCGCGCGCTTTTTCGCCGGGCATCCGTCACTCCTAAGGCCTTGCCACGCAACACTTTATCGATCAATTATCAGCACTTGATAACCATTTCGTGAACACAAAGTGATCTAGCTATTGACTTGACGCCACCGACTACCACCTGTAGTGTTCGGGGATGCCCGAGGACTATCCGACTACACTCTTGGATTTCGAGCGCCGATTTTCCTGTGAATCCGCTTGCCGCGAGTATCTTGCGCGGTTGCGCTGGCCGGGCGGTTTTGTTTGTCGCAAATGCGGCGGCACCTCAGCCTGGCAGACGGACCGGGGGCGTTGGCGATGTCATGCTTGCCGGCTCGATACATCCGTAATGGCCGGGACGGTTTTTCAGGACAGCAAGCTCTCGCTCATGCTGTGGTTTCGGGCGATGTGGTATGTCACGAGTCAGAAATACGGCGCGAGCGCACTGGGCGTGCAACGAATGCTGGGATTGCCCAGTTACAAGACAGCCTGGGCCTTGCTGCACAAATTACGACACGCGATGGTGCGACGCGGACGCGAGCGTCTGAATGGCATTGTCGAAGTCGACGAAGCCTATTGGGGCGGCGAGGAAGAGGGTGTGCCGGGCCGAAAACTCGTCAAAAAATCGCTGCTTGCCGTCGCGGTGGAAGAGCGTGGCAAAGCTTCTGGAAGAATCCGCCTGCGCCGGATTTACGGAGCTGATCGAGGGTCGCTCCACGGGTTCATTCGCGAGAACGTCGAACCCGGCAGCACGATTCGGACTGATGGGCTGCTGGCATATCGCAAGTTAACTGACTACGAACATGATCAAAAGGTGCAAGGAAACCCCAAAAAGACCAAACTCCTGCCCCATGTTCACCGCGTCATTTCACTTTTGAAACGCTGGCTGCTCGGAACCCATCAGGGTGCCATTCAGGCGGAATACCTGGATTATTACCTGGACGAGTTCACCTTTCGCTTCAACCGGCGGACCTCAAACTCTCGCGGGAAGCTCTTCTATCGCCTCGTCGAGCAGGCCGCCCAGGCAGCACCGCTGCCCGTCCATAAGTTAACTGACCACAACTAATTGACGTGGTGGCGTCAAGTCAATAGCTAGACAAAGTGATAACAACTCGACCGGGTGGGGCGAGTTCACCCGGCAGACCGACCTGCCCGTCCGGTTTCATGACTGCGATGAGCCGACGCTGGAGGAGCGGCAGACCCGTCTTGTGACGCTACGCGAGTCCGCCCGCGAGGCGTTGCTCCAATTGGGAGACGAGCAGGGCTTTCACTGGCATCCGGACGCAAATCTCACGATCCATCTTTATTCACCGCAGAGCACCGATCCGCCGCCCGTGGAAATCTGGCGGCATGCACTCCCCCTCGGATTGTCGCCCGCTGCCGCCCACTCGTTGTGGAAAATGATCGATCGCCGCTGTGCCACCCCGCCGCTCCTTTCCGCTCCCGCAACGCTTGTCCTTTTCATGGCGTTTGTCCGTCTGCGGTCGGAGGTTGGAAAGGAGCCGCGGAGGCTTGCAGCGCTTCTCGAGCTTCCTCCCACAGCGGCGTCATCCGCTGAATGTACTCGTTTCCCTTGGGTCCCGTTCGCGCCAAACGCGCCCACAGCCAATCCCACGTTTGCAGCGTGATCGGATGACGGTCCGCGGCTTCGATCTCCTCCCGCAGTCGTTTCATTTCGACCACTGGAACATGTTGTCTCGTGTAGCACACGTTATGCACGGCAGACTGGACCGTGCCGACCACGTTACGCCAGATATGGGGGTCGTACTCGGCCGGCGGAGTGGACTGCCAGCGGGAGATCACCTTCGTAACGGCCCTATGTTCCGCCCAGAACGCTTTTTGTTCCCAAATGTCCACTTGCCGCCAAACGCCCCATGCCATGACGCCGATGCACATGACAATCGCTGCGGCGACAATGACCAATCGGACGTAGCGCGAGAATGTTGATTCCATGAGGTGTAAATACCTTTCGATTTGCAGTGAGTATTTAACTCAGGGTCCAGGCAATGGAGTTGGTGCGGTACCGTCTTTCTCTGCGTTTTTTCGTTCCCTGGTGTGGACGAAGTAGTTGCCGTTGGAATCCACCCAGATGCCCGGGGAGTTGTAGAGTCCGTCCACCGTGATGTTCGCTTTGTTCTTGTTTAGATAGGTTTCCACACTTTGCAACGTGCCGTTGGAGATTCTTTCGCCATTCTGTCCGCCGGCAATCACCGCGTGCGAACCTTTCGGGAACGGACCGTTGCGGTTCAATGTCGTGTTCGGATCATCACCGGAGTTGAAATGGAATGTCCAGACATCTCGTAGGCCGGCCTTATTCGGAGGCGAAACAATAATCAGGAGGATACACGGGCCGGCGCCAGCGGGGCCAGCCATGTATCCGGCGGGCAACGATTTATACTGCTTCCCTTCTCCCCCATTGGTGCCACTGGCCAGAGCCAGTGCTGATGTGAAAGTTGGTCCGGCCATTTTCGATTGGTGGCAAGGTTTTTTTGGCAAGATGCCGGAGCTTGAACCAGGGGTGATTCTGCAAGGGACCGATCGGCTAACCACCCAACCAAAACTCGGCGGGTAGCGGGGTTTTCGATGAGGCTTTGAAGGAACCATGGTCGACTCGAAGTTACGAATGGATTGGTAGCCTCGACGTCTTGCCAGAATAGCTCTTGGGCCGTAGTCAGAATAGCTCGGGTTGTCCTGCAATTCAGCACTGGCTCTGGCCAGTGGCACCCGGCGTCAGGGCGGAGAACCGACCTGACCTACTCGGCTGGCAGGCCTTGTCAGGCATGTGTACATGCCTGACCTACTACTCTCCTCCGGCATATGCCGACTACTTGCCGGAGCAGCAACGGCGGCGCGTTGAATCGCGGGCTTGTGCGTGGTTCGGACGGTGCCACCGAGATTCGCGATTTCCATCCTGTTCGGTGATCAACGGCCGCCCTAATTCACCGCCACCCCCACGGAAACGCGGGAATGGCTGAAGGGAGCGATGAAAAACTACGCGAGTTTTTCAACTCGTTCTTTTCACCGTCCCTCGCGACTTACGGCGGATTGCGCTCGACGTCCGTGGCCTGAGAACACCCTGCCAAACCCACCCTCGCCAGATTGGCCAATATCTGCTTCTGGTCCCTTAAGAGCGCCCTTTGCGTACCCACCCTCGCCAGATTGGCCAATATCTGCTTCTGGTCCCTTAAGCTCCCTACCAGTCATGCAAGGAGTACCATGCATGACCTACGCGGCTGTCAGGCATGAGTACATGCCTGACCTACCCGGCTACCGGGCTGGCCGCCCTCGTTGGATCCGTTTCAGGTCAAATTCGAGTTCCACGATTTTTTTGCGGGCGTCAACGATGCGCTGTATCAGCGTTCGTTGTTGAGCGCGGAGGGACGCGTTGTAGCCTGCGAGCGCCATGGCCGCGACCACCACGGCGAGCCAGAGGAACACGGATCGATATTTGGCAAGTTCAGGGGACACTCGTTTGGCTCCCAAGGTAGTAATAGTTGAACTTGCTGCCTGGCCGAGAAGGGCGCTTCTGGAACTCATTTTTGGCGGCCGAGCTTCTGGTTTAGCTCCTCAATTCTCAAATGTTCGAGGTCCAGCAGATACTGCAGACGTTGGACCTCGTTTCTGTCGACGAAGGCCTGAACAGCTTGAATCAGCAGGGCGACCAAGACCATCGCAAATAGCAACTGACGAATCGTGTATCTCATTGCTCTACTGATTCCGTCCGATGCGCATCGAGCCAAGCCTTAAGTCGGTTGTACTCGGCGAAGCGATACTCTGCGCCGGGGAGCACGGGCTGCATGAGCTTTGATGCGAGTCTGTCGGCAACGGTCTTCCCACTCCGATCGCGAATGTCTAGAACAGCGCCTGCCTCCAAAATTCGAAGGCTGAAAAGCGGCCGATCCCATCCCAGTGCAACCAGTGCCGCAGTATCGCCAAATTCGTTCTGCGCGTCCAATTCAACCCCAGAGCGGAGTAGGCGTTGAAGACTACCTTCATTGGTGCTTGAGATCCCCTGTCCGCCCAAGCAAACCAGGAGTAACGTGTTGCCGTGCGCGTCCCGTTGATTGATATTGTCAGTGTATTCTAATGCCGCGAAGAAAAACTCCCACTTTCTTTTGTCTCTTGATCGCAGCGTTGTAAACAAGATCGAATCGCCGGCCCCAAAACCAGTATCGGTGGCCATATCAATCCCGCGAGTAAGTTGGTGGTCTGGACTCGCCCCCGAGACAAGCAGAAGCTTAAATGCTTCGAGATTATCGTTCACAAAAGCCCACAAAAGTAGATCCATATCTGCTTTGCCCGAGAGCTTGGGCTTGAATCCGCCATCGAGCACTTTACGTAAACCCTCGATATCGCGTGCGGAAATCAATTCACAAGCGCGAATAGCTTCCGGGCTTGCGAAGAAGTCCCTCGGGACCCACCCTTCTCGCTCGCAAAGCGTACCTTTGCCGCTGACGACTTGTACGGGCGGGGAGTTCATTAAGATTTCATGGTCATTTTCGCGAACCCGCCTCCTGCTGAGATCGATCATATAGACGTACCCCGCAATGCCTGCCATGCAAATAACGGCGACGATCCCAACCCATTTTGAAATTTGGTGCATGGAATATGCCCTTCGCATTAGGTGAATCATGAAACCTATACACCGTAAACATTCCAGGGGGTTGCACCTCCCCCGTGCATCAATCCGTAAAGGATGGATTCCATGCCGTGCGAATCCACCATTTTTTGCACGGCACCAGTAGCAACAGTGTCATCCCACCACGGGTACGCTACTAAAGCAGTCCCAATTGCTGCAATATTGATGCGGAAAAACGCAGGAGCCAATGATACCACGTTTCCGAAACTAACGTCGGCAAATAACGCTTTTACATTAGCAGCGAAATTGGCTTCGCCGGAAGTAAAGTCATATAAGCCATCCAGACCGTGAAACTCACCGACCGCATCGGGTAGGTATTCCTTGTTGTTATCCATCCTGTACAGATAGTTTTGCAAAAAACTTAGAATGTCGGTCGTGTCTCTCGTTCCGTCGGGCCTCTCCGGTTGCCACCACACTTGATAAGAGTCTACAAAAGCACTGGCATTGCTGAAATTCGCAACTGCTCCGGCACCCGCAAACCACTCCGTAAGACTGCTTGGATCAATCAAAGTCGCAGGAACTAAACCCGCCGCATTGAAAGTGTTAGCATGCACGCCACTCGTCACTGCTCCGGCGCTCGCCATGCCTCCCCCGAGGGAGTGCCCCGTGATTTCGAGATTACCAATACCAATAACTTTCGACAAATAGTATGACACCTGTATCGCGGCCTCGTATTGGACATCATAACTGGCAGCCAGTTGGCTAACATTCGAGAGCCAGTCCACTACTTGTGTTTGATTTGTTCCGCGAAATGCAAGGACATATTTGCCTGAAACGTGGTCCAAGTACAGGCCGGCTCCAAAGCCAAACACGGAAACGGAGCCGGGGTCGGCGCTTCTAGATATGAAAAAGAGGCGATCGAGAGTGCTTTGCATTTCCCCTTGGGTTATTTTTTGATCGGTAACGCCTGTAGCCAACATCCCACTCAGTGATTCCTGGGACACCAACTTGAGTGCCCAGCGTGTATTATCGATCGCCTTCCGATTATCATTGTTAGGGTTATAAAAGTCGACTGCAAACGCAGGATCATTGCTAGCTAAGTTGGGGTTATAAGGGTATCGAGGGTCAGTAGGACTAGCACCTGCCTTTGTGCCGTAAACTAAATCGGAAGCGAAGGCGTCACGTACTGACTCACTACTGTTTAAAGCCGGGTAAAATGAACCGGGCCGTACAACCATATACTTAACTTGGTCAGATAGATCACCAATCCCTAAGTCCTCAATGGTGGTAGTATAGCGGTTGTCGGGCTTGCCATCTTGTTCCACTAATAGTTTGGTGGTATGCCCGTCGCTAACCGACGTGGCCTCCATCCAAATTGTAACTTCGCCACCGACGGGGTCGTAGTTTAACTCCTTTATTGTAAATAAGTCAGAAAGTACCGGCCGCAGGCGGTTTCCTCCATCAGTAACGTACGCAACATTTCGATTTGGATCCGCTGTGTTCCATAATTGCACATTGCCGGATGCATAAGTCCCAAGCGATTCTTCGTCGAGTCTAACTCTAAGCGATGGGTCGTCCAAATCTAGCCCCTTAGGTAACCGGAGATGAATAGGCGTGAAGTGCGAGTCTTCAACGGTCAGCATTTTTCCGATGGCATATACACTATCCTCTAAATACTCCTCCCACCCGGTGTTCTCAGGATAGTTAAATCCATTATCGTTATTGCTATCAACATCCAAATCGAGGTTTTTCCAGACGGTCGTGAAAACCGATCCTGCATAGATAGGCATATTTCCGACGGTGTAAGTCGGGAAGTAGGCCAGTTTGATGACCGTTGTGCTGAAATCTAGTCCTTCGACCCAGATGATGTCTTGTCCAGCATACTCAACAGTGGGAACGCCTGGTGCTCCGGTACCGCCAGTGGATACGACTTGGTTGTCCTTGCTGGCGGAGTCCCAAAGTCTGATTACCGACGTGTCGTACAACAATTCGAATGCGCCTAGCCCGGGGTGCATTTCGCCCGTTGTGATGCCAGCCAGAGACAAGGGGACCAAGGGATGCGTCTCGGCGGGGTCGTTGTTCAGCCAGGCGTCCAACTTATGCATTTGATATTGCGATCCCTCATTATCATCGTCCACGAGCGTAATCGTGAGGGGCAGCATCTGGACAAAGTTAGGGACGATTCGTTGGACCGTGAGGGTGTTTGAGTTCGTTTGCTGAGCATCGCCCCAGGATACTTGCGTTTGCTGAGTATCGAGCACGCCGGGATCGAAAAAGCCGGGCACGGAAATCACCGCCACGGAATCCCCATTTCCGTTCGTTTGAAACTCAAATGTTGGATGGGCGGTAAAGACAGGACCGACGTTGTACATCGTGGCGGTAGCCGTCTTCGAGAACCACCCCGTAGCGTTGAACACGAAGCTGGCCCGGACCGTGAGCGGATCGGAGGGAGTTCCCGTACCAGGGTGATCGTCCAGAATCAATCTGCTCACGGAGAATGAACCCCCGGTGACGGTCAGACTCTGGTTCCAGGCGCCGTTGTTATCCCAGTCAATGTAGAGGGTACGCGTGGCGGACGGGTCGGCGTCGCTGTAGGTGCCAGTTAGAGTGGCGGAATTACCCTCGACCACATTGCTTAGCGCCAAGGATGTCAGGTCATCGTCAAGGATTGAAGTAACCCCGTCGAGAACGTCGTTCCCAGCGCCGCCGTATAGGAGGTTGATCCCGCCGAGGCCCCAAAGCACATCGTCGCCTTCCCCACCGTAGAGAGTATCATCGCCGCCGCCGATCCACGGAGACGTGCTGCCAACTTCGCTGCCGATGATCGTATCGTTCCCCGCGCCGCCGAAGACCCAAGCGTGGCCGGTGAGCTTTGACATGTCGATGAAATCGTCGCCGGCGTGGGTGCGGATGTGGACTTCGGCGAGGCGGCCGGTGGCGGTGGCCTGGGTGGGCGTGAGGCCCCAATACCCGAGGGGCGCATTCACATAGGGACGCATCCAAGTGATCGCAAAGACTTCGAGCAGATACCACTCGGGGGTTGCGGGCAGCAGGTTCTCCATTCCCAGGAAGGTGGCAATCGCCTGCGCGTCGTCGTAGGTCACAACATTGTCGCCGTTCACGTCGGCGGGATTGGCCACGTTGCGCCACGGACGCAAGGGCGTGGAACCGGG
>JAYTUF010000892.1:0-3447 GCA_043744755.1 Anatilimnocola sp. | reverse complement strand
CGGCAGTTCGTAATCCCGGCCTTCGCTGGCGGGGGTCCAATCGGCCATGTTCTTGCCGTTGGGAACATAGATGAAGGCCATGCGGTTGGGCGCGGTGCTGGTCTTGCCGGCGGCGTCCGCGGCCCAGGCAGCGACCGGGCCCATCACTTCGAGCCAAGGAAGCGCGAGCGAAACACCGAGGCCTCGCAGGATGGTGCGGCGAGAAAGGCGGCTGTTGGAAGATTGGCTGGTCATGGGGTGGGATCCTTTCCTCGACGGTTGCGGAAGGGCTCGCTTTTGGCAATTTCAATCACGAGGCGGGAAAACTTATAATCGGCGGCGGCGACCGCCGTGACAATCTTGTTTACGGTGGGACGGTCGTAGTATTCGAGGCCGCGGCCCAGGCCGTAGGTCATCAGTTTCTCTGACAAGTTGCGGGCAAACAACTCTTTTTTGGCCTGAATAATCTGCTTTAGCTCGCCGGGGCCTGCGAACGACTGACCATCGGGAAGCGTGCCGGCGGGGTCAATCTTCTCTTTGCCATCTTCATTACGAAATCGACCAATGGCGTCGAAGTTCTCCAGGCCAAAGCCAATCGGGTCCATCTTGGCGTGACAATTCGCGCAGGCAGCGTTGGCCCGGTGCTGCGTCATCCGTTCGCGGAGCGTGCCAGTGAGTTCGCCCCCCTCTTTCAACTCCGGCACATTGGGCGGCGGCGGAGGCGGGGGCGTGCCGAGGATTTGTTCGAGGATCCAGCGGCCACGTTTGACGGGGGATGTGCGGGTTGGATTTGACGTGACGGTCAGCACGCTGGCCATCGTCAGCAGGCCGCCCCGCTGGTTATTCCCTTCGGCATCGGGAACCAGTTGCACGCGCTCGAATTGTTCTCGGCTAATCGCACGGCCGGCGGGGCGTTTTTTCTGCGTCGCCCAGGTCGTGCCGGTCACGTCGAGAATGCCGTAGTGCAGACCAAGTTTAAAATTGAGGTAAGTAAAATCCGCCGCAATCAAATCCTGAATGCTGCGGTCTTCCTGCACGATGGCCAAGAAGAACAACTCCGTCTCCCGGAGCATGTCTTGCCGCAGGCTGTCGTTGAAATCTTTGAACAAGGTTTTATCAGGCGAGTGCATCTGCAGCCGGCCCAGTTGCAGCCATTGCACGGCGAAGTTGTGATAGAGCGCGACAGACCGCGGGTCTTTCAACATCCGGCGGACTTGCGGTTCGAGATTCGCGGCCAGTTGTTTCTTGGTGGCCAAGTCTGTCAGTTCGTCATCCGGCATCGAACTCCACAGAAAGTAGGACAGCCGCGATGCGAGTTGAAATTCATCCAAAGCCCGCGATTCCGGCGCTTCGGGGCGATCATCGAGTTCCAGGCGAAACAGAAACTTGGGCGAGACGAGCACCGCCTGCATTCCGAGCTGCATGGCCCCTTCCCACTTGTCTCCCGCCGCCAGCGCTTGCTCAGCCAATTTGCAAAGGCGATCCACTTCCGCCGTCGTAGCGGGACGACGATAGGCCCGCGAAGCAAATCGCTGCAGCACTTCGCGCGATTGTTCCGCCTGTGGTTTATCGGGCGAGCAAGCGAGCAACTTTTTCTGTGTCAACGGGCGCGTGTCTTTGGGACCGGTGAGAGCGAAGTATTCAACGTGCAGTGTTTGCTGCGGTTCGCCTTCCGGGACTTTCATCAAGCCAACGGCCACGCGGGTCATTCCCTTGGGCATCGTGAAATCGACTTCCAGGTTCTGCGCGAGCTTTTCTTCGCGAGCGGCAACTTCCAGCACTTTTAGAATCTTGAAAGAGGTCAAGAACTTGGTGTTGCCCGAAATATCTTCGGCCGCCTCCGGCACATCCGCGCCTTGCAATTCCTTGCCTACAGCGAGGATCGCAATCCGGACTGGCTCCTTCCCTTCCGCTGTCGCATGCACCCGGACGCGGAAGTTGTAATCGCCGTCGGGCAAATTGGGATAGAGCGAATGCAGCGGGCCGGTGAACTGCGGCGGCGCATCGGGCTTGGGCGAAATATCGCGAATCCGTTTTTGAGGCACATTGCCGCCCGCGGGTTCCAAGTATTGGCCCGATAGCGCCCGCGTCGGCGGTTTGGGCGGCTCGACGGTGATTGCTCGCTGCAGGATGCTTTCCGCCGCGGACAGATAGCGCTCCATCAGCACGGGCGAGAGCGTGAGCACATCACCGATGTTATCGAAGCCATGCCCCACGTCGTCCGAAGGAAAGTCCTCGGCGGGATTGAAATCGACGCCGACGAGATCATGAATCGTGTTGTTGTATTCGGTCCGGTTCAGACGGCGCACCGTCACCCGCCCCGGATCGGGCTTGGCGTTCTGATCGGCCTTCAGAAAAACACTTTTCACTGCGGCGAGAAACGCGGCCGTCTCACTCGCCATCGGCTGCGGTTTGTCCTTGGGCGGCATCTCCCCCGCCTCGACCATCTCGACCACATGCTCCCAAACCTTGCGACCTTTGAGGATGGAAATCTCATCTTTGAACGAGTGCAACGCGATATCCGCCTTCGGCTCCTTCTCGCCATGGCACTTCAGACAGTTTTTGGCGACGTAAGTGAAGAGGTCTTTGGAGAGGTCGGGCTTTTCTTGTGCCGCTGCAATCGAGCATACGAACCAACCCAATAGGCCGCTCAGTACATACAATCCAAATCGCATTTTTGGCTCAAGTGTCTGGCGGGGAATAGCAAGGCAGGACCGAAAGGACTAATCTTCCGGCTGGTCCTTCTAGTCTAACGAGCTTGCCCGGCGATGGAAAGTGAATAGTCAAAGTTACGTCGCGCCAAACGCGACAGCTACAAGAACACATCCTTTTCATGAATGAACGCGCTCGGCGCTTGGCCTCGGGCGCGGGCCGTCTGCACCAGGTCTTCGCCGCTGCCGCGGAGGGCGAAGATTGCCGCGCCGGGGCTGACGTGGCGGTTCCAGTAGCGCTCGTAGATGGCGACCAGGTCCTTGTTCCTCGCCAGTTGACTGGGGACCGCGTGCAGCATCACCTGTTCGCGCTCGCGGCGTTGAAAGTATTGGCCGACGATCGAGGGCAAAAGTCGCGATAGCCAAGTGGCTGAGACGCGGTCGATCTGTCGCGGAATCACGTACCGGGGTTCGTGCAGCGGGCCGAGTGCTTCGTGCAAGGCCTGCGTGAAGAGCCGGCTGTCTTCTTCGTTGGCCTCTTCCAAAAACACGCGAACATAGCCGCCGACGCGCTCGATGGCCTGCGGCGTCGAGGCGATGACTGGGTCCGTGAACAGGCGGGCTTCGGTCAATGAATGGAGCACGGCCAGGCCGATGCTCTGCGCGAGCGATTTCGTCGTCCAGGCGCTCTTCGCTCCTTTGAACGGCGGGAACTCATTGCCGGCCGGTTCCTGGGCCAGCTTGATTTCCAGCGTGCGGAGCGGCTGATTGCGATAGGGACTGCCGACCTTCCACAAGCCGCGGCACGTTTGCCGAC
>JAYTUF010000891.1:0-3451 GCA_043744755.1 Anatilimnocola sp. | reverse complement strand
TTCTTCTTCCGCGAAGCGGGCTGCCACCATGAAGAATAAAAGCAAGTTAAACACCACGTCGATCATGGGCGTGAAGTTGAACAGCTCGTCGGCTTTGCCTTTGTTGATTTTGAGTGCCATGGCTTACTTCACCACCGCCGTCGCGGACGCGAGCTTGGCTTCTTCCTTGGCAGCTTCTTCTTCTCCCTGACGAGTGAAGCGGACGCGACCTTCATACCGCTCGACTTGCGGCAGCAGATTGAAGGCCAATTCGTCCACTTCGTGAAAGAACAGAATCAGCCGGCCTTCAAAAAACTGCGAAGCCATGGCCGCGGGAATCGCGACCATCAGGCCGCCGAACGTGGTGACCAGCGCGGTGTAAATGCCGTTGGCGAGAATGGCCATCTGGTTGTCGCCCGCCTTGAGCATCGTCAAGCCGTGGAAGGCCAGGATCATGCCTTGAATGGTGCCAATCAGCCCGATCAGCGGCGCGACCGACGCGGAAAGGTTGAGCCAGCGAACATTGAAATACAGCCGTTCTGATTCGCGCTGACTGGTCTCGCTGACCGTGTGTTCGATTTCGGAAACCGGCCGACCGACTTTCAGTAGCATGGCCTTCACCACGCGGGAAGCGGCCGATGGATATTGCTGGCAGAGGCGATAGGCCTTGCGCGGATCGAAGCCGCCGGTGGTGCCGAGTTGACCGAGGCCATCGACGAATTCCTGCGGAATGATCCGGCTGCGGCGAATGGAGATCGCCCGTTCGACGCCCATCATCACGGCCAGGATCGAAAGACCATACAGGGGCCACATGAAGATGCCGCCCTGGTTGGCCAGGTCGATCAAGTTGAGGCCATTATCGGCAGCCTTCGTGGGTTGATCGGCGGCAGTCGCTGTGCCGGTCGGCGCTGCTTCCCCGCTGGGACCGGCGGACGCATCACCGGGCGCTTGGGCCGACAGTTTGCCAACGAGGGGTTGTACCGCGGCCAGGATGGCGAGCGCCGCGAGCGTACACATCACCAGCCGCACCCAGGGGCGGGCATGGAGCGTGTTGATATCGATGGGGGAGCGTTTCTTCATGTTTATTTGTCTAGCTTTGTTTAGACGGGCGGATCATCGATCGGGATCATTACAGTTTACTTAGTGCATCCAGGCGTTTCTTCGCATCGGCAGCCAATTCGTGCTGGGCATGTTTTTCGGCGACGAATGTATAGTATCGCTTGGCATCGGCGATCAGCTTGGCTTTAGCCGCGGCATCCTTGGCTTCGTTGATTTGCACTTCCGCGCAGCGACCAGCTTCAAAGCCCGATTTGGCTTGCCAGTTCTTGGTTTCGGCCGTGGCGTTGTCGGCGCCGAAGCCGAACATGGCCCGCTGGAACTCGCGGATGGCTTCGTCGAAGGCTTTCTTCTCGAACTGCAGTTCGCCCATCATGAAGCGGGCGCGAGCCCCCACATGATCGCGAGATTTTGTCGCGGCCGCTTCGTAATCCTTCATGGCCTCGTCGGTTTGGCCGAGATTCTGCTTCGCCCAGCCCGTTTCATACAAGGCTTCGGCCAGGCTGGTTGACTCGGGATATTTCGTCGCGATTTGCGATGAAAACTCGACGCTTTCTTTCCACTGTTTGAGCTGTGCGGCACTTTGACCGGCGTGCAATAGCAGCAGCATTTCCATGGTTGGCGACGAGAGTTTGCCCTTCAATGCCGCTTGAAACGCAGGCAGGGCCTCTTTGTAGTTCTTTTGCTTGAACAGGCATTCCGCCTTCATGAACGTAGCATCGCCGGCGAGGGGACCAGTCGGAAAGTCTTTGAGCTGTGCGCTGAAGGCTTCCGATGCGGCGTCGTATTCCTTCTGCTGATAGTTGGCCCAGCCCAGCTTGTGAGCGGACTTCTCCAGCAACACACCCGTGGGTTTTCCAGCGACAGCGGCCGCATAACTTTTGGCGGCGTCGGCAAAGGCCTTCTTCTCGTACTGATCTTCGCCGACCTGGAAATTGGCCTCGGGGGCGAACGGACTCTTGGGATGATCCTTGGCCAATTGCTGGAAGTAAGTGTTCGCCTTTGCGCCCTTGTCTTGCAACTTGAGCGACCAGGCCAGTTCGTTCACCACACTGTCGATGCGGCCATACTTGGGATTGTCTTTCAGCAGCGACGCAAACGTCTTCTCGGCGGCAGCGTTGTCCTTGAGCGCCACTTCGGACAGGCCCCGTTCGTAAAGAGCATCCGCCTTGTGCGACGCATCGGGATTCGACTTGAGATAAGCCTCGATATCTTCGACGGCCCCTTTGAAATCGTCCGAAAGGCGGCGGGCCATCGCGCGGGCGTAGTGCGTAT
The DNA here is from genome assembly GCA_043744755.1 of Anatilimnocola sp. Taxonomy (GTDB): domain Bacteria; phylum Planctomycetota; class Planctomycetia; order Pirellulales; family Pirellulaceae; genus Anatilimnocola. The sequence continues at coordinate 1,141 of JAYTUF010000891.1, read as the reverse complement.
CCGGCAGCAGGCTGTGATCTTTGTGCGCCGAGACGAGCGAAGTGAACGTAGTCGCCGCGGCGGGATAGTCCTTCGCGTTCAGTTGCGACCAACCCTTGCCGTAGAGGGCATAGGGGGCGAACGTCGATGTCGGCCATTTGCTGACGACCGTGTCATAGATCGTGCCAGCCGTTTTGTAGTCCTCTTCAGCGAAGGCGATCTCGCCGAGGCGATAGTTGGCCTGATCGAGCAGCGGACTTTCGGGATGGTCTTTCACAAGTTGATTCAGCGTCTTCTTGGCATCGGCGGTCTTGTCATTCTTTTGCTGGGCACGACCCAGATAGAGGAGCGTTTCGTCCGCCTGTCGCCACTTGGCATTGGCGGCGAGTACGGCGGCGAGGGCCTTCTCGGCTTCCGCGAATTTGTCTTGCGAGAACTGACTCACGCCGACGTAGTAGTTCGCTTCGGCTTTGGCATCGGGCGATTTGAGATCGGCAACAACGCTTTCCATCGCCTTGACGGTTTCGGCGTATTTCTTCTGGAGGTAGAGCGTCAAACCCCAGCGCAGCCGCCAGACATCGATCTCAGCATGTTTCGGTTGGTCGGCAACCAGCACGGCAAAAGTCTTCTCAGCAGCGGCATAGTCTTTGAGCTGCAGGCTGCACTCAGCAGACACATATTGCACATCGGCGAGCAGCTTGTCCTTCTCATAGGCTTTGAGAAAGTCAGCGCTCAAATCCTGGCCCTGCTTGTAATCCTTCAGTTCCAAGGCGGTGAACGCGGCGTTGTATAACGCTTGCGGCGCGAGTTCGTGCTTGGGATGATCCTTGGCGACCTTGGCATAGGCGGCGAGAGCTTCTTTTTTCTTGTCGGCCAGTTCGAGCAAAGCATCGGCCTCATCGAGCTTCAGATTCACGAGGAACGGACCATCCTTGGCGGCCGCGACCTGCTTGCTCGCGACTTCAACGGCCTTGGCGGGTTCCTTCTTGCGGAGATGAATCCGGCTCAGCCAATGGGCCGCTTCCGTCGCGTGAGTGCCGGCCGCGGTGATGGTTTGCTGAAAGGCTTTGCTGGCCTCATCCAGCTTCTCAGCCCGGTAGAAGAAACGCCCGGCGAGTATGGAAGCATCGACGGCCAGCGGACTCTTGCCAAAATCGGCAGC
>JAYTUF010000890.1:0-3458 GCA_043744755.1 Anatilimnocola sp. | reverse complement strand
CTGCGGTTGAGCGATTGTGCCACCCTTCAAAATCAAGACCTGCGGCACTTGGCGGAACTGACTCAACTCGAAAGGATTCACCTTTATAAGATTCCGATTGATGGCAAGGGCCTAGCACTGCTGACGCAACTAAATCAACTCCGCGAAATCCGTTTGAGTCACCTCCCCGAATTCGGCGATGATGATTTGGCTGCCTTACAGGGGTTTCCGCAACTTCAAGTTCTATCGCTTTCTGGATGTCCGATCTCGGACGACGGCTTTGGACGACTCGCTCAACTTTCCGAATTGAAAGTATTGGACCTTTACGGAACGGCGATTACCGACGCAGCGATTCCCGTTATGCTGCAATTTCCCAATCTCAAGCAAATCAACGTGGCGCGTACAAAGGTCACACTCGCTGGGCTGCAAATATTGGCGTCATCGCCCCATCTGAAGAACATCCAGACGAGCGTTCCCTTAACTGATGAAGATCGTCACCGCCTGCGAAATGGAATTGCGGATCGGATGATTTACGGATCGCCATAGCGCTCTTACAGCATCCCGTACTTCTTCATTTTGTTGTACAGCGTCACGCGGCTGATGCCGAGTTCGGCCGCGGTTTCTTTGCGGCGGAAGTTGTTTCGCTGCAACGCGTCTTCAATGATTCGTCGTTCCAGCACATCGACGCGGGCTTCGAGCGAAGCACTGGTCGGGGCCGCCACTCGCGAGGGGCCGGGATTCATCAACGGCGAACCTACATGGCTGGAGTCCATACCCGGCTGCGCTGAAGCGAACGAGCCGGCGAAGGTCGGCATGTTGTGCGGCTGATGCGGCATCTGCGGCGCGGCGGAACGGTGCTGTTGCGGAGGAGCGTTCGGCAGGCGCGGTCGAACGCCCATGCCCACGGGAATGCCGCCCATTGGGAAGCGATCGTCGGTGCCGTGTAAGGAATTCGATTCCGAAGGAGCTGGCATCTGCAGGTGTGAGATGTGCCCTTGCACGGCCAGGCGAATCGGGCTGGGCAAGTCGTTGACGGTCAGCACACCCCGCTGGCAATACAGAACGGCGCGGCGGACGACGTTTTCCATCTCGCGGATGTTGCCCGGCCAGTTGTAAGCTCGCAAGGTTTCAAAAAAGCTGGGCTCGATCGAGCGGAGCGGAATCGAATGCGTCCGGCTGTGCTCGAGCGCGAATTTGCGGACCAGGTACTCGATGTCCCAAGGCCGCTGCCGCAGCGGCAACAAGTGGAAATTGAGAATGTTGAGGCGATAGTACAAGTCTGTGCGGAAGTTGCCGTTGCGAACGAGTTCCTCCAGGTTGTAATTCGAAGCGACAACCAACCGCGCTTGTGAGTATTGCGTCTCATTGCTACCGACCGGTTCGTACTCGCCCGTTTCAATCACGCGCAGCAGCTTGGCTTGTTGCTCGAGCGGCAACACATCGATTTCGTCGAGCAGCAGCGTACCCCTTCCCGCGGCGGCGAACTTCCCTTCGCGGTCGCGATCGGCGCCGGTGAAGGCCCCCTTCACGTAGCCGAACAGTTCGCTTTCAATCAAGTCCGGCGGCAGAGCGCCGCAGGCTACGTTGCAAAAGCGATCTTCGCGGCGCTCGGACAGTTCGTGAATCAAGCGCGCGAGAAAGGTCTTGCCGCTGCCGGTTTCGCCGATGAGCAGCACCGTCACGTTGTGCCGCGCGGCGACTTTGATTTCCTCCATCGTATCGAACATCTCGGGCGTGAACGTGATCAACGACCGCGACCGGCCGTGCAGTTCCTTGTGCGGCATCTGGCTCCAGAAGCCGGCGAGTTCCCCTTCCAAGTCCTGCCGATTGGCAAGCAAGCGGCGAAGTTGGTCGTAGTCAACGGGCATCGATACGCAATGATCGATGGCCTTCTCGGCCAGCTTCTGCAAGCGGGCCGGGCAATCGTGCGCGAGCAGGCCATAGACGGGCGAGTTCTCGACGGCTTCATCGAGCTCCGCGACAAAACGGCCCGCCGAATATTCCCCCAGCGTCTCTTGCCCCAGATGCACCACCACGGCCGCAGCCGGATGGGCCGTCAATTGGGCCGGCAGCACTGCCAGCGAATCGCAAGGGAAGATTTCAAACTTCCCTTCAAGCTGCGTCTGCAACTCGAACAGAAGGTTTTGATCACGGGTGAGTCCGATTAAGGCTGAAACCATCGTGGCACCATCGAAGTAGCGCGAAGAAAAGAACTGCAGACGGCGACGCCAGGCAAAAAACAATAAGCAATTTGCCAGCAGACTGCGCCGACCTGTTAAGTTCCACGCTAGTCAGCCCGCAAACTTTACCGAACGCCAAATTGCCTTAACGCACTGAGATATTTGTGAAACGTGGCCGGTTGTAGGGGTCGGGGGTCGGGGGTCAGGGGTCGGGAGTCGGGGGGTCAGGAAGTCAGGAAAGGGGAATTCTTACAATGTTCTGCCTTGAATTCAGTAAATCCAACGAACAAATCGTGTTTTCCTGACTCCTGATACCTGCTCTCTGGCAAACTCTGCGGTTCTTAACGCTTCCTCGGGTGATGCCAAAGAAACTTGAAACTCCGTCTTCGCGGGTCGATGCTCATTAACGAAGCTGCCGACAATGCCGTCGGCAGCGCAGTCGCCAGCTTTCGCCCCACGAAAGCTCGCCCGCTCTTTCGCGGAGTGATCGGCGACATTTGGCCCACCGAATTTCACCCCACCAGCGCAGAGCGGATTCGCCGCGTGACCGGCTACAGAGCCGAAGAGGAGCTTGTCCATGCATGCTGTATTGTTAACCGTGCTCGCGATTGCGGGCGGCGATGGCACGTATCCGATGAACGATTACAACGTCGCACCCGCCGGGCATCACGCCGGCTGCAATGAGTGCGGCGGTCACGGGGCTTACAAACAACCCAAGTGGATGATGCCCCAGACTTGCTACAACCCCAAGTTTGGCTGCTATGGTTCGGATCGCTATACGAATCGCTATCCGGCCTTTCATGGCACATACTATCGCCGGCCCTATAATTATCGCAACGTGTTCGACTACCCTTGGCACGCGGAACTGCACGAACCAACTTCGTTCTTCTCCTATCACGTGCAGGCTCAGCAGCAGCAACCCGCCGCCCAGCCGCTGGCGCCGGAAATGGCGCAGCATCCGCACTCCCCCGTGCCGATGCCGGCGAATGCTCAGCAAGGAAGCGTGCCGACCACGCCCAGTATGCGCACGCTACGCCGGTAACTTGACGCAACCAGGGGTCGGGCGTCTTTGGCAACGAGCGATCTTCCGTCGAACGAAGATGTCGCTCGGCGAAAGACTCCCGGCCCCGGGCGACCCTGACCAGTGCGCCTTCTTTGGCGCATGGATTGCATCTTCCTTCGGCTTACCAAGACGTAGCCGATTTTCCGCGCGGGCAAATACCATTGCCCGTTGTGAGTTAGATCTTCTGGCCTAAGTCCGACCCGCTTGGTCGTTCTGCCGCCAGAGCGACCTTTCAG
>JAYTUF010000889.1:0-13643 GCA_043744755.1 Anatilimnocola sp. | reverse complement strand
CACGCTCTACGCCGCGCTCAACGAAATTGCCTCGATGGAAAACAACATCTGCACCGTTGAAGACCCGATTGAATATCATCTCTCGCTCATCAATCAGTTCCAGGTGCAAGAACGCGTCGGTCTGACGTTCTCGAAAGCCCTGCGCACGCTGCTGCGGCAAGATCCTGACGTAATCATGGTCGGCGAAATTCGCGACGAAGAGACCGCCCGCACCGCGATTCAAGCCGCCCTCACCGGCCACCTGGTGCTCAGCACGTTGCACACGAACGATTCCGCTTCTGCCATTACGCGGCTGATTAATATCGGTGTGGAATCGTATTTGATCTCCGCGGCCCTCAATGTGGTACTGGCGCAGCGACTCGTGCGGCGCGTTTGCCCGAAGTGCCGCACGCCTTATGAACTGCCGCGACCCATGCGGAAAACGCTGGAACGCATGGGACATGGGATGGATGTGTTTTACAAAGGCGCCGGCTGCAAACGGTGTCGCAACACGGGCTACAGCGGCCGCGTGGGTGTGCATGAATTACTGCAGATCGACGATCAACTCCGCGATGCGATTGTCGCCGATGCTTCGGTGACGGAGCTGCGGCGGATTGGCCTGGCCAACGGCATGGTCACGCTCCGCAAGGACGGTTTCCGCAAAGTCCGCGAAGGATTGACCACGGTGGAAGAGATTATTCAGATCACCGGCGAATCGGCGATCCCCGAATTGAGACCCCAGGAGGTCGCGGCCTTGATCTAGGGCGGCTAAAGCATGACAACACTCACCTTTGAATACATTGCCCGCGATCCCCTGGGCGTCAAGCAAGACGGCACCATCGAAGCCGCTTCGCGCGAAGAGGCCTTGCAAAAACTTCGCCGCGATGGCTTGCAGGTAACGGAGCTCGAAGAAGAACTAGCCGGCGTCGGTCTCTTTCCGCAGCGCGTGAAAAAGAATGACATTGTCTATATCACGGGGCAACTCGCCGTGATGGCCGATACGGGCATTACGCTCTCCGTTGCCCTGGAAAGCATTGCTAAGCAAGAACAAAATCTCACTCTCAAAGCGGTGCTGCTCGACCTGAAGAGCCAGGTTGAATCGGGAGAAGACTTTTCCGCGGCCCTCGCGCGACATCCCAAATATTTCGATCGCACTTATATTGCGCTGATCCGCGCCAGCGAAAAAACGGGCACGCTCGCCGAAATGCTCGAGAGCATTTCGCTCTACATGCGGAATCAGCTCGATACCATGCAGAAAGTGCGTGGTGCGCTCGCCTACCCAATGGTCATGCTGGTTCTGGCGACGGGCGTGACGATTTTCTTGCTCACTTATGTGCTGCCTAAGTTCGAGCCGCTCTTTACCCGCAAGGGAATCAAGCTGCCCGCGATGACGGTGGTGCTGATGACCACGTCCGACCTGCTGATGAATTATTGGTGGGCCTGGCTGATTGGCCTCGTTGTGGTTGTGGTGACATTTATCATGGGCCGCAAGACGCCGATGGGCCGCAACATCATCGATTGGCTGGCGATCAACACGCCCATCATCGGCCCGCTCGTGCGCAAAGTGATTCTCAGCCGCAGTGTGCGAACGCTGGGCACCATGGTCGAAAGTGGCGTCTCGATGCTCGACTCACTGAAGCTGGCCGGGGAAGTTTCAGCCAATGTCTATTACGAACGAGCCTGGTTGCACGCGCTCGATCAGGTGACGGAAGGCAAAAGCATCTGCGATTCGCTGCACGGGAATTCGCTCTTTCCTGGACCACTCGTGCAAATGATTGCCGCGGGGGAAGACACCGGCAAACTGGATCACGTCCTCCGCAAGGTCAGCTCGCATTACGACAAGGAAGTGGATTCGGCCATCAAGTCCGCGACCACGATGCTCGAACCGCTGATGATTACCGTCATGGGTGTCGTCGTCGGCGGAATTGCGATGGGGCTGCTATTGCCAATCTTTTCGCTCAGCCGGCCATCGCATTAGGGAACGCAAGGCAATCAATATCCTGAAATGGACCCCACCGAGCTTGTCTCGGTGGTGAAGTGATTCTGCACTAGAAATCGCGCGACGCCCCCGCCTGCCCCCACCGACCTCGCGTCGGTGGAGCAAGTGATTGAGCGGCGCAATCATGCGTTTCACCGGCACAAGGCCGGCGGGGACGCGGAGTTCAACAGCCGGTTGCTAGTGCATAATCATGGCTCCACCGAGGCAAGCTCAGCGGTGGCCAAATCGGGAAGTTATTTTCTTCGCCTTCTTAAGCGAAACTGAGGGTTGTGACCAACATTGCCTAGTGTTTAGGCAGTCATCGCCAAATGCCGCGTCAAGCATGGCGGCCTGCGCGCCGCTGTGAAAATCTTGCAGCTTGCTTCAAGTCGTCTAAATCGCTGATTCAGAATGATTTACGATGATCGGCAGACAATCGAGCAGCGATGCTTCGCCGGCTTGGCACGCCGAGTGCAATCTGCTCTGAAGTCAGCGAGTCGAGGTGAGTGATGGTTGGAAACTTTCACCTATTCTTCCGGCTCACTACATAAACATCAGACATGTTGGGAATCACAAGCTCGTTTCCGTGAGGTTGGTCCTGCGGCTTGCCCGGTGAAATTCGTTAAGAAGTTTTCACCCAAGGCTCCCGCGAAAACCGCTGTTCACGTAACGAAATCGCCCGTTGCAGCCCGGCATCTGAATTCGCGGGAGGGAGAGGCCTTCGGATTCAGGTGCCCGGGCGCACCGAGCTAGTTGGAGTCCCGGCTTTAGCCGGTCTTAGCTGGTAATACGACCGGCTGAAGCCGGGGACTCCAACACACAAATCGCCCGTTGCTGCCCGGCATCTGAATTTGCGGGAGGGAGAGGCCTTCAAGTTCAGGTGCCCGGGCGCACTGGCGGCGATTCTTCTGCTCACTTTCCAGTGAGTATGTCTTCGCACAGTGGCCAAATGGCGAGTCTGCTTGCGGGACTTACCTAGCCACTGGCTCCTTTTTGCTCTGTGGAAAACGAGATTTCGATCAATCGAAATCTCCTAACGGTTTCGCTTGATTGAAGCGGCCGAATATTCCGATAGAGAAGAATAACGCGATTATTCTTTCTATTCTGCTCAGCTAGCGACGGAGAACTGCAGCATGTCACGATTTTCAACCAGCGCACTGGTCGCGGCGATTCTGCTGCCTCTGCAATTGTTGGCGCAGCAGCCGAGCTATGTCGCCAGCGACTACCTGCAGCCAGCGCCGGTGCCGCTGATGACTGCCGCCGAAGTGGTTGAAGGCATCGAAGCAGCGCCAGAACACATCCGCGACAATGCCTTCCTCGTCGAAGAGGCCTTCAATCAAGAGACGGGCGAAGTTCAGCACATTTTCAATTGGATTATCAACTGGGATCGCACGAGGCAGGGCAAAACGCGAGACTTCGTGCAGACTTACACGATGGAAATTCCGCTCGGCAGCCAACAGCACCAGTTCTCTTTCACCAGCGTCTTGCTCGATGCGTTTGAGAAACCCACTGCCGCTGCTCCGAGTCATCAAGGAGGCGTCGGCGATACGTTTCTCAATTACCGCTATCAATGGCTCTCCAATGATGACTTTTTGTGGTGCGCCCCGCGGGTGACATTGATTATTCCCACCGGCGACGAGCGTTTTGGTTTGGGTGCCGGCGTCGCTGGTTATCAGTTTAATTTGCCCATCAGCAAGTACGGCGAGAGTTTTGACTTCCACTTCAACCTGGGCTACACAGTCACCCCCGGAGTTTCCACCCAAGTCCCGGCTTTTCCGCTGCTCGAACACGATCTGGAAGCGATCAACCTCGGCGGCAGCATTTTCTGGAAGCCCCGCGTCGATCTCAATTTCTTCGTCGAAACGCTGGCCCTCTGGTTCGATGAAATCGACGACAATGGCGCCAGCCAGCGAATCTCGCAAGTCTATCTCAACCCGGGCATGCGCTATGCCGTCTGTCAATTCGAGCAAGTCGAATGGGTACTCGGCGTCTCGCTTCCGATTGGCCTGACCGAAGACACGCCGGATATTGGCGTGTTCGTCTATATGTCGGTCGAGCACATCTTTCGCAAAGTCGAAGAGTAGGATCGCAACCAGAGACCGGGTGGTCGTAGGCGAGTCATTCCATGACTCGCCCCGAGCCTCAGTCATGGAATGACTGAGCTACGGTTCGGCGACCCCTGCGCGCGATTAAGCCTGTTTTTGCTACGATGGGGGCATGTTCACTGGCCTGGTAGAAGAATTGGGAATAGTCACCGCCTTGGTGACGCACGGCGCAGCTGTCGAACTGTCCCTGGCAGCCCCGCTCGTTGCCGGCGATGCCGTGATTGGCGATAGCATTGCCGTGAATGGTTGTTGCCTGACCGTGATCCGTCAGGTCGCCGACGTGCTGACCTTTGAGGCAGGGAGCGAAACCCTCTCGCGCACCAATCTGGGCCGCTTGCAGCCCGGCAGCCGGGTCAACCTCGAACGCTCGCTGCGGGTGGGCGATCGCTTGGGCGGACACTATGTTTCCGGCCATATCGACGCGCTCGGTTCGCTGGATGACCGCCGGGAAGAAGGGCCCTGGTCCTTCCTCTGGTTTCGCGTGCCGCGCGAATTATTTCGGCAAATGGCACCCAAGGGTTCGGTGGCCGTCGATGGCGTCAGCTTGACGCTGGTTGAAGTCGAAGCCGAACGCTTCAGTGTCGCGCTGATACCGCATACCCTGGCCATGACGACGCTCGGCGCGCTGAAAATTGGCGATGCGGTGAATATGGAGACCGATCTGCTCGCCAAGTACGTGCAGCGGCAGTTAGCATTTGTTTCTTTGTCCTAGTTCATTCTTCCAACCAAATTTCTCTCATGCCTTCCCCTCGCCAGACCGTTTCTTACTTAACTCGCCGCTTTCAAGAAGCAGGCATTCGGCCGGAGGGGCGGCATGGCCAGAATTTTCTCATCGACTTGAACCTGCTCGATGTGCTGATCGAGACCGCCGCGCCGACGGAGCACGATGTGATTCTGGAAGTGGGGACCGGCATGGGCAGCCTTACGGCGCTGCTGGCCCAACATGCAGCCCATGTGGTGACCATCGAGATCGATGCCCGGCTGCATCAAATGGCTTCGGAAGAACTCGAGGGACTCAGCAACATCACGATGCTGCATCAAGACGCCCTGCGGAACAAAAACAACCTGGCTGACAATGTGATGACCGAAGTTCACACGCATTTAAAGGCAGCGCCCGGCCGGCGCTTCAAACTGGACTCGAACCTGCCGTACAACATCGCCACGCCCATCCTCTCGAACTTGCTGACCGTCGATCCAGTTCCCGACTCGCTCACGGCGACGATTCAAAAAGAACTCGCCGACCGGATGATCGCGCCCGCGGGTGTGAAGGACTACAGTGCCCTCAGCGTCTGGATGCAGTCGCTGTGCGACATGCACATCGCCCGCCTCTTGCCCCCGCAGGTCTTCTGGCCCCGGCCTCGCGTGCAATCGGCCATCATTCACATCGTGCCCGCTGCCGCCAAGCGCGATCTCATTCCCGATCTCGAGTTCTTTCACCACTTCGTCCGCGGCATGTTCTTGCATCGCCGCAAGTTCCTTCGCGGCGGTCTGATTGCCGCGATGCAGGAACACCTCGATAAACCCGGCATCGATGAAGTCCTCGCGCCGTTTCAGTTCCCAGTCGATGTCCGCGCGGAACAACTCTCGGTCGCACAGATTCAAGCCTTGAGCGAAGCGTTTCGGCAGCGACTGGTCGTTTGAAACCTTGTTACGCAGACGTTACGCGCGATTGTTGTTGGCTTGCGTTAGACTGAGCGCCTTTCGCGAACACGTTCTTCGGCAAGGAGTGATCTCATGGCGCGTCTGGTACTGTTCATTTGGCTGGCGTTGGTTCTGACCGTGGCTGCAGAGGAGCCCAAGCTCTCGCCGCGGCATGTGTCCGTGACGGGAACGTCCATCACCCGTGCCCAGCCGGACATCGTGGTTTGGAGCGTCACCGTCCGCCGCACGAATCGCGAGCTGGCGCTGGCTCAGGCCGCTTGCGACGACAGCGTGAAGAAGGTTCTCACGCTGCGCAACGACTTAAAGCTCAAGCCCGAGGAAGCGCAGACCGGCTACCTTTCGATCCAAAAGATCTACGACCGCGATCAGCAGGGCAACCAGACATCGTTTCGTCATTTTGAAGTCGTCCGCACGATCACGCTCCGGCAGCGAGATACGACGCGGTTCGACGACATCCTGGCGAAGCTAGTCGCCACAGCGGATGTGGACGTCAGCTACCAGCTCGAATCCTCCGAATATCACGCGATCCGCGCCAAGACGCGCTTGGATGCGGTTAAGGTCGCGCGTGAAAAGGCGCAAGCCATGACCGAAGTGCTGGGGGCGAAGTTGGGCCGGGCGCTCGCAATTGAAGAACCGAAAGAGTCCTACGGCTCAGGGCTTTCAAATTTCAATAACAGTGTCTCCATCGCGCCTCGCGAGGCCGAAGCCGACGCAGCGCCGGGCACCTTCGCACCCGGCGCCATCGAAATTCGCGTGAGCATTGACGTGGTGTTTGAAATTGAGTGAGGACTTGCGGCAGACAATAGCCACGACCGACCGAAAGCGCTATCCGTTTGCATCTCTGTGCGGCGGTTGCTTGCCGAAGAAACGTCGCACGCGCTCATAGCACCACGCCAGGCCATAGCCCCAAACAAATGCGTTGACGCCGAACAAGGCGGCAGACCCAACAATTTCCCCAATGCCTACCACCCGATAGCCGAGGGATGGCAGCAGTACAAAGATGCCAAAAGGAAACGCCAGGATTAGCATGAGAATGGAAATTAAGATCGAAACGTAAGCAGGCGTCTCTTGAGTAAATGCACCGCCTCGTATTAGCAATAGTAGGACGATCCACAGATTGGCGTTGACGAGCGTCAGTTTTCCACCCAGCGAAGGCATGCCAAAGAACGAGCGATGTTCGTTTACGGACATGGGATCTCGCCGGAGGTAATCGGTGACGGGCAGACCTGGAGGTCTGCCGCTACGGTTTACGCTTTCTCAAACGCAGCATCAAACGCCCTGCCCGAGGAAGCGAAATCTTTCTGCCGCACAAAGGTGCAGGCTTCGCGAGCGCCGAATTCGCGTTCCATGCCGCTGTCTTCCCACTCGACGCTGAGTGGGCCTTGATAGCCGACGCGGTTGAGCTCGCGGATGATCTCTTCAAAGTTCACCGTGCCGCGGCCCGGGCTGCGGAAGTCCCAGCCGCGGCGGTGATCGCCGAAGTTGATGTGGCTGGCGAGAATGCCGCTCCGGCCGTTGAGCGTGACAATCGCGTCCTTCACGTGCATGTGAAAAATACGATCGGGAAAGGCGCGGATGAACTCGACGGAATCGATCCCCTGCCAGTGCAAGTGACTGGGGTCGAAGTTAAAGCCGAACTCCGGCCGATGATCGAGCGCCTCGAGAGCTCGTTGGGCCGTGTAGATATCGAAGGCGATTTCCGTCGGGTGTACTTCCAGCGCGAACTTCACCCCGCACTCGGCAAAGACATCCAGAATCGGATTGAAGCGATCGGCGAAGTGCTTGAAGCCATCGTCGATCATCTTGTTCGACACCGGCGGGAACGAATAGAGCAAATGCCAGATGCTGCTGCCGGTGAAGCCATTAACGACCTCGACGCCGAACTTCTTCGCGGCGCGGGCAGTGTTCTTCAGTTCTTCAATGGCCCGCTTGTTCACGCCCTCCGGCTTGCCGTCGCCCCAAACCGCCGGCGGAAGAATTAGCTTGTGCCGTTCGTCGATCAAATCGCAAACGGCTTGGCCGACGAGATGCGCGCTGATCGCGTGGCACTGCAAGCCTGCGTTATCGAGCAATTCGCGCTTCCGTTTGCAATAGCCATCGTCGGAAAGGGCCTTATCGACTTCGAAGTGATCGCCCCAGCAGGCCAGTTCGATGCCGTCGTAGCCGAAATCCTTGGTTTTGCGGGCCATGGTTTCAAGCGGCAGATCGGCCCACTGGCCGGTGAAGAGGGTAACCGGACGCGGCATGGACAAACTCCTCAAAGCAAAACGAAATAGAAAAAAGTTCGGCGAATGTTCGGCGGAGCGACCATTGTGGCGACGGGCAGGCCGGTTCGCAACCGCAGGCACATTCTTCTCCCTGGAACGATGTCACAAATCTCGCGCGGCTACGCATTCACGAGTTTGATCCCCTTCCGCATTGCCCGGTTTCCTCATTCCCCTCACAATAGGTGCGAGGGGCCCTGCTGTGACAACCCCGTCGTGGCAGCCCGTCGTGACAACACTGCCTCACTCGACGCGCAAACCTTCTGTCTTCCATTGAACGCAGGTCGCCATGAACGCACGAAACGACGCAGAAGGAAAATCCGGCAAACGAGGCGGACCGGCCTGGTTGGGAAAAAGGAAGGCCGCGGAACGGACCCGCAGTGATCCCGATTGGAAGAAGCATCAAGTCAAGGATTCCGGCGAGAATTTTAAGTATCGCCTCAAACGGACGCTCCTCTGGATCGGCTGCCTGGCCCTGCTTGTCGCCTTTGTCATCTATCTCAATCCGCCGAAGAACACGCCGCTCGTGATCTTTCGCGCCTCCAGGTATCCGCTGCAGATGCCCCCCCTAGCGCTCGCCGCGGAAGACGAAGTTTTTCTGAGGCGAGTGAGCCCCGAGAACCTGCCGGTGAAAAACTCGTCCCCGTTTCACTACATCGGTTCCAAGGACAACCTGACCGACGAGGAAGGCACGCCGCAGCGATTTCTCGCCCAGCTGGGATCCATCCGGCCTTCCGGTCCCGGCTGGTTCTCGCGCAACAACCTCGTGATCGTCTACATCAGCGCGCATGGCCTGGTGAACGGCGAAGGCCAAGCCTGCCTGGTGCCCCCTAACGCCGATGCGTTCGACACCAGCCGCTGGTTGCCCCTGGGGAAGTTACTGAAAGATATTTCGCAACTGAAGAATTTGAAGCGTTCTCGCAAGCTGGTGATCTTGGATTGCAACCGCATTTCGACCAAATGGCGCAGCGGCGTGATGGACAACCGCTTTGCCGATCAATTGCCTTCCGTTGTCGATAGCCTGGATGATCCCAACTTCTATTTGCTCAACTCCACGAGCCCTGGCCAGATTGCTTGGGCAGCGCCGGAATTAACAGGCTCGGTATTCGGGCACTTCGTGGCCCTGGGTTTGCGCGGCGACGCCAGCGCGGAACAGAATTACGATAACCGCAGCGGGGTCGTTTCGCTGTTAGAACTGCACGCGTATCTCGCCAGTCGCGTTGACAACTATGTGCAAGAGCGGCGCGGCGTGCGTCAGACGCCGATGCTGATTGGCGGCGTTGACGGCTTGGAAGTGACGCGCGACCGCGACATTCCCATCGTGTCGGCCGACCGCTGGCAAGCCTGGCGGAGCATGGCGGAACAAAAATCGGCTTACGATGTGCTGGGCGAAGCGAAGGAGTTGATCGAGCCGGCCGACCAAAAACCGTCTCCGTTGCAATTGGCCTGGCAGGCGTATCAACAGCGGGCGACGGCCAATGTGGATGATCGTAGCTCGCAATTGCCGCTCGCCTGGCGGCGGGGTTTTGTGATGGATCCGGTCCGCTGGGCATCGCTTGAACAGCGGTTGCTGGCTCTGGAAGAACGCCTGTTCGCTGGCGAAGAATATCAGGAAGGTCTCGCCGGCCAGTTTGCCGCGATCTACGACGAACTTTCCGCCGGGAATTGGCAGGAGTTTGCGAAGTCCCAAAGCGCCTCCAACTTGCGCCTCGCCCGCTGGCAACGCCTGGCCGACGTGGCGGCCGAACAAGCCGGCTCCGAGCAACCGCCGACTGATCACAGCCTGCTCTATGACAGTTGGCTCAAAGCCGAACCGGCCGAGAAATCGCGGATCACTTTTCCCGATGCGGAGCGGCCGGCCGCCACGGGCCAGTTGCTCGCGCGATACGGTTTAACCGATGCAGCGCAACCCGATCAGTCGTGGGAAAAATTTCCCTACGATCGATTGAATTCGGTCCTCCAGTTCCTACGCCTGGCGAAGAACACGCCTCCAGCGGCCGAAGCCGTTCCCGTCGAGGCGCATTTTCTCAAGCTTCTCGCTCTGAGTCCCAGTTCGTTAGGCGAACGGCTCATGCCGGAAGCCATTCGCTCGCGCTCGCTGGCCGAGCAAGCCGCGACTCCGCTCGATGTCCGCACTCACTATGCACTCGAATTGCTCGTCAACCAGGCCGATAAGGAGCGCCGCGACGCCGAAGATGCTTATTTTCTGGGTGATCAAAAGTCATTGGACGGCGCCGGTGCCGACGCGAATCAAAGCGCCGAGCGACGCTGGCTGCGGGCGCAAGGCTTCGCGCCGAAAACCGATTGGCACAATTCCGGCACCGGTTACCTCGCCGCCCGCAAATGGGGCGAAGAGCTGGAAAACATGTTCCTGCTTCGCGATGAAATCTGGGCCACGCTGCCGCACCTGGCCGAGTGGTATTTCCGCCGCTGGCGATTGGAACTCAGCAATGCCGCGGCCAGCAAGACTTTGGAAACTGAATTTCAAACGCACATCAAAACCTTGACGGAAGTTCTCGACGAAAACGTAAGCTTTGCGGAGCAGCTCGAACGGCTGCTGCTGAAGCGAGACAACGAAGAAGAATTGCGGGCTGAATTGCGCGACGCTTATGACAGCTTTCAAGCCTTGAACAGCAAATGGGAAGGCCTGCGGAGTCTTGTTGACACCGATTCCGAGTCGCGGGGCAGCGCCGAAATTCGCTTTCAAACCGCCGAGTCCGTTCGGCGGATCGAGCAAGTGATGCAAACGCCGCTATTCCGCGAGGCCCGCGTCAAAGGGCTGTTGTCGAAGTATCACAACACGCTCGATTATTGGTCGAAGAATGAACTTTCCAAGCGCCCTCAGCAGGCCCCGGCGCAGACGGCGACCGAGACCAAATCGCAAGCGCTCGCCGAATCCTTTGTCATCGATGGCTATCGCACATTCTTGATTCGTTACCACAAAGTATTGACACACGAATTCAAGCTTCCCTACGAGCAGCACCGCGAAACTTTGGAGCTAAACAAAGAAGACGCGCTGGTCATTGATCAGCAACTGCGGCAGCAAAAGACCAAGGACCGCACGATCTGGCAGTCGCTCCAAAACTTGCTCAGCGACTACGACGGCGCGCTGGAAGGCAAACCAGTCGATGTGGGCCCAACATCCCGCGCCGTGCAAGCGCGGCGCGAGCTGTCGATTTGGGACCGGCGCGTCCGGGCAGGCGCGTTCTGGCTGGGCTGTTTCAATCAGGGGCTGGTCGCCGATCCAACCTCCATTCCCACCCCCACGGCCTGGCTGCGAGAAGTCGATCATTGGCATTTATCCTGCTGGCATGGCTATCGCGTGCTGCAGGATTTTTGGGGCAACGGTTTGACTCAGGACCGCGGCGAGCAGTACTTCAATCAAGCAGCCAAATACTGCGCCAAAGCTGCGCAGGCCGGGCAACTTCCCTTTCAGTACGACTTGCCGGGCAGCAGCGTTGAACCACTCGATGAGCTGCGCAAGACGCGGCAGACCGCTCACGAAGCGGGGCTGGAAGTCCACGTTCCCAGCAAACAGATCTCCGATCCGCCGCTGAAGACGGCCGTGGAATTCGCAGCCAGCACTACCCAACGCGTCGAATCAACCGATCACATGCTCGTAAACTTCCCCGCCGGCGATGCCGGTTTCTTTATAAGCAGGGCCGGTTCGCCAGACCAAATCGATGGCGAAATACTCTATTACGGTCCGAACAAAGTGAAACAGCGTTATCCGGTAAAGCTGATCGAGCGCCTGCGAGACCCTCCGGGTCCGCGGGCCATCGAATGCTTCGCCTTTGCCAACCTGTTAGAAAAACCGCCAGTCAGCTTGCAAGGCAATGTCTGGTACCGCGGGCATATTTGGTCATCCCCGTTC
The DNA here is from genome assembly GCA_043744755.1 of Anatilimnocola sp. Taxonomy (GTDB): domain Bacteria; phylum Planctomycetota; class Planctomycetia; order Pirellulales; family Pirellulaceae; genus Anatilimnocola. Next base: position 1,781 of record JAYTUF010000889.1, on the reverse strand, counting down.
GAGTTTTATTACAAGTCGCCGGCGCAAGGAGTGCAACTGGTTCATCGCCGCGAGCCTTACTCGGCGCCCACCGTGCAAGTCATTGGCGACGACACGCCGTCGGGCGCGGTGATGTTCGTGCTCGATTGCTCGTACAGCATGCGACCCCTTGGGGCGGGCGATGGAGGGCGATTTCCTGACGCCAAAGGTGCCTTGGAAGCCATCCTCACCGATCTCAGCAAGGCCGATGTCGGCGGCTTGCAGATTGGTCTTATGGCCTATGCTCACCGTACGCCGCACCGCTCGAATTTGGCCGCGGCCCCAAATGACCAAATGTATTACAAGACCGACAAACTATGGGATGACTCGGATAATCTGACCGCGGCAGGCATTGCTGCGAAGATGCAATACGGCCCTAAGTTTCCCGATCTCTTCCCGCATCCGGATCGTGATATTCAACTTCTCTTTCGACCCAGCGACAAATGGGCCGGCAATGTCGAGCGGAGTTTGACGGAACTGACCGTCGATCACTGCTTTGGCGTCACGCCGTTGTATGCTGCCATCGTGCAAGCGATCAAGCAAGTGAAGCTTGTGAAGAATGTTGAATCCAGGCAAGTGATTGTCATTTCGGATGGCGTGAACTTCCCCAATGCAGGAACGGTCGGCGGAACGTTCGTCGAGGCCGGACGAAAACAGAATGCCCGCGACCTTGAAGAATTAACAGAGACTCTCAAAAATAATAAAGACACTCGCGTGCGTGTGGTGCTGTTTGGCGGCGTCAAACCAGGACTGGAAGCAAAGCAACTCATCTCCCTAACTGCCGCCGGTAGCGAACCGGAATATGTGATTGATGAAATACCCAGTCCCAAGGCGATCAAACGAGCCATCGAAGCCGCCTTCATCAAGCCGACATTTGAAGTGGTGGCTGCAGATCCCGATCGTACGAATGTGGGGAAGCTAGCGCTGGGAGATATCTGGACGTATCCGCAATGGCCTACGTCCGGCGATTTGTTGCCACCGCAAGCCCACCAGGCGATCGTTCGCGCCCCGCGGCTGCTCAACCCGCTGCTGCAAGATATACAACTGTCGGGAGGCGAAGCGCTGCTCTTGCGCTACGACGCGCCGTCCAGCAAGCTGGTCTTCATGCCCGCCGACTTCGATTGGTTCAGCAAGCAGGAATTGAAAGCGGTGGGCAATATTCAGCCCCCCGACCATCCGCTGCTCGTGGAAGCCGGTAAGCCGACCGTTCTTCAGCCCGAAGGAGAAACCCGGTCTACCACTTTTCGCTTGCACTTGCGCAGCCTGTCGAACATCCAGTTTGTCGCCAGGCCTCGCTATGTCTGGGCGGAAATTCGTCCGCAGACCACTGATGCCAGGTACAAGGATCTGGTCTATCAGATCTCTGATCTGAAGTTCGAAGACAAAACCCGCACGCCCATCATGCAGTTCCAAGTGCCGCGCTGGCCGCTGGCGGTTGAAGGGGCCAAAATCGATCTGTGGATTCGCTATGGCAATCCGCCGCCGCTGTTTCCCGCCGTCACCATTGGTGCCGCCGATACTACCTTGCCCACGATTGTTGGGGGCAAGTTCGGCCTGGAAGGGGTCGATTTCACGATCCGCCAGCAATTGGTGGAAGGAACCCGCCGGGAAATTGAAATCACCGAGCGTCATCCCGATGGTACTCCGCTGTCAAAACTCTATCGCACCCGGGTACAACTGACTCCGCCCGCTGATCGGATTGAGCGCATGTATATTCCGCCTGCCGGCAATGATCCCACCAGCAAAGTGACGCACACTTTTTA
>JAYTUF010000888.1:0-3464 GCA_043744755.1 Anatilimnocola sp. | reverse complement strand
GAACACGGCGTCACTAAGGAGGAGGTGGACGAGATCCTCCAGAACGAAGACAACGAGACGGACGCCAGCGCGTCGAGCGGTCGGCCGATCACCTTTGGCTGGACCAGTACGGGTAAGCATTTGGCGGTCGTTTGGGATGAGGCCGGCGACGACCCCCGAATGGTCTACCCAATCACGGCCTATGAAACGCCACCACGGGCGAGGTGAACCGATGGCAAAGAATATTCAGCGAAGGACAGAGCGGTCGCCGGACGAGGTGGCCCGCCTCCGCGATCTGCGGGAACGCTACCAGCGTGAGAAGCCGTCCATCGCGGACCTGGAAACCCAGGGGGCGGAATTCGCCACGTTGGGTGAGGTCGTCCTCCTTCGCTGCCTGGCCGACGAGTTGAGGCGGGAACGCGAACGCCAGAGACTCACCAATGAACAGCTTGCCGAGCGACTGAACATGAGTCCCGAGGCGCTCGCCGGCTTTGAGGCCGGCACCGTCGGCAAGTTGACGCTCGGGGTACTCTCCCGAATTGCCCACGCCCTCGGCAAACAGATTGCCTACTCCCTTGTCGAGAAGGTCGCCTGACCGTACCGCTTTGCGCATTTGACGACAGTATTAAGCGGATTTATGTTATCTCGACGATTGCGCGAGATAATCACTAGTTATGCGGCGGAGGGAGGCGGCGTGAATGACGGTGACCTCAACGTCTACGCAGATCCGGCGGAAGTTGTCCGTCGCTTTATCGCCGACATGCATGCGTGGGAGGTTCAAACTGCCGCCTCGCACAGGGCGGCGAGGAAGTCGGGGCTCGAATCGCCTTGGGAGGTCACCCGCACGTTGCTTGCCCAGGTTTTTGAGCGATGGTGTACGCCGAAGGATCGCAAACAGGGCCGCCTCGGCTCGTTTTCCACGCCGCCGGAGTATCAGCCGGAGCACGAGCCGGTCCTCGAAACGAGTTACAAAACGGCGAGCCGTGCTTGCGTGTACACTCAGCAAAGAACTGGATTCAAAAACAAGCGAAGGTATGTGCTCCTAAAGAAGTCGGACCGTTGGTTGATCGATAACGTTAAGTGGCATACCCACGGGGGTAAGTGGGAAAAGGGTAGCTTGTAGGGTGTGACTGTGCGGCGCCGACTAATAAAGCGTTGCACTTGACCGGGCCGGGATGCCGGTTTTTCGAGACACTAGGTTCCTTACAGCCAGCCCGGCAAGTGAGCTGTGTCGTTCGGCGGCCGAGGTATGGTCGGGCGGTCAGTCCGACGGACCTGACTTTCCAATGGTCGAATGGTAGGATCGAGGTACTCCGTTACGAGCTGAGGTAACCCGTACCGATCTGCGGGCCGCGATGACGACCGACAATTTCGACCATACCCTGCAGGCGTTATGTGATCGGTCGCCATTCGATCTGTTCACCGTTGTGCTCCACGGTGGGATCCCGCGGGCAACATGCTGTATGCCTCGTCGATGGGCAAAGACACGCTCCGCTTTGTGCGATAGATCAAGTCGTAGGATGGGCACTCTTGCCCGTCTTCGACGCGACGGGCAAGAGTGCCCATCCTACGAAGACTATCACCGCGCGAACAAATCGGTGGCGGCTGCGGCAGCATCGACCGGGTCGGCGAAATATTGCCGATTCGCGCGCGGATAGATGTGCCGGCTGAAGGGGGCGAAGCCGCCGGCGTCTTCAAAGAACATGTAGTGGGTGATGCGGATGGAATCTTCCGTCACGCGAATCCAGTTGAACGAGTTCTTTTCCCGCTCGCGCGCTCGGCCGCGGCGAGACGTCGTCGTGCCGCTTTGCACGATCACGATGCCATGCTTGCGATCCTTGCCGGGATAGACGTCGAGCGAGTTGCCGACATAGGCTCGGTGTAGATGCCCGCCCAGGATCAGTTCCACGCCAGCCGCTTCAAACGCATCCATCGCCTGTCTGGCCCGCGGCATCACGCTGCTTCGCTCATAGTCGGGTGCAGGGGCAAAATGATGATGGGCTACCACGATTTTCACAGCCTCCGCGGGTGAGGCTTTAAAGGCTTGCCTCGCGAAACTCAAATGCTCACGGCGGATGCGGCCGTTGGTGATGGCCCGCAGGGGAGCCGTCGAATCGAGCGAAACGACGGTCGCGTGCGGCATGTGCAGCACGTTGTTCAGCTCGGCCGATATGTATTGCTGGTAATTGGCGTGCGGCTTGAAAACACGTTCCCAAACTCGGTACAAGGGAACATCGTGGTTGCCTGGGCAGACGACAAGTGGCACCGGCGGCAACTGATCGAGGAACTTTCTCGCGGCGGCGAACTCTGCCACCGTCGCTCGCTGCGTGAAGTCGCCGCTGGCGACGATGAAATCGGGCTTGAGCGCGGCCGCACTCATAAGAACCGACTCCGCCACCGCGGGCATGAAGAAGGGCCCGAAGTGCAGATCGGAAATTTGCATGAAGTTGATCATGGCGTTTTCGTCGCTCGACGAATTCAATCCTCGGTTGATAAGCGCAGTTGTAAGTCCAGCAGTGAGGTGGCCAGCAGCTTCCCTTGGGTGTCAATCCGAAGACTACGACTCGCGCCGCCGCCCAGCGCGTCGTAAAGCAGAAAGTTCAACGCGCCGATCAAGGGCAATTCAAAACGCTCGATGCGCGTCACGCCCAGGCCGGCAAAATGCGATTGCACGCGGACAGCCGTTAATCGGCTAAGGAGAATGTCATAGCTGGCCTGATCCTTGGCGACGACGCCGATGTTGGCGTGGTTGCCTTTATCGCCGCTGCGGGCAGTCGCCAGATCGCGGACAAAAACGAGCTGTTGGCCGGTGGTCATGACAGCCACTCCTGGGCGGTGCGGACTGTCACCTGAGTTTGAACGAGCGACTTCGGCACCAGCGTGGGCCAGTAGGCAAACACGGGGCGAACCTGCGGCCGGCCGCTCGCATAGCCGGCGAGTCCCGCCGGGCCGCTCGTGATCAGTGGCGCGATTTCGCGGGTGAAGTGCTCGACGGCAGCGCGATTCGGATCGTGTACCGTCACGCGCAGGACGAGTTCACCCGGCGGTTGATACTTCCGCCAGAACCAGGCGCCGGGAACTCCCGCCCCTTGGCCGAGCAGTTCGATGTTCGTCCGCGCGAGTGAGAAACCGACTTGAACCACGCGCTGCAAAATCATTTCTCCGCAAGCTTGAGCTTTCTCTTTGCAATCGAGACCATAGACGAGCAACTGCCCGCTGGCCATAAAGCCATCGCGATAGGCGAGCGAGACTTTGTAGGTGTCCGTCGCTGGCAACCCACTCGCGCCGCTGACCTGCACGCGGTCGTGGCCCAGGTCTTGCAGCCGGACGGTAGTGAAGTTGCAGTCGATATCGGGCGTGAGATAATGCTGTGGATCGCCGATTTCGTAGACCAACTGCTCGGCGACCGTGCGAAAGTGTACCTTGCCGCCAGACTGCACAGGCTTCGTGATGATCGTCACGCCAACTTCATTTACTTCCGCGAT